>NZ_JBEOOQ010000003.1:0-263560 GCF_040309305.1 Pseudoalteromonas sp. RB2-MNA-CIBAN-0110
CATAACAGTTTACCGTGGGTGAATAATATCTATTAGATCACAGCGAACAGATGGATTCAAGGTTAAAAAGCAACCAATCAAGAATAGTTGGATACGTTCCTAAAAAGAGTAATTCTACAGCCTCAACGCCCTGTTAAGGGGCAAAAAATTGTTTGCTAAAATGTTGAGGAACGAAACAGCAAACTGTTTTTTGTCCCTCTTGAACAGCTTGTTATGTGGTTGTTTCGTATACAGTATTAGCTTGCTCTTTTACTTTTTTATTAACTGAAACATTCCAAGCATCCATTCGACTATGCCATTTTTTATGAACAAGAAATTGTTGCCAAGTTAACTCATAGATTACTTGCGCCATATAATTATCAGAAAAAACTACAATTAATAAGTAATCAAATAATTTTTCTGGCACTTCATCTGAATCTCGGTGCGGCAAGCCATAAAATACACCAGTTAAATTACCTGTAATTGATTTTATGGCATACCGATTACCTTTTTCACCAACGGCATCAATACTTTTTGCGCTTGTTGGCGCATCAGATAAACTTTCAAGTTGTTCGGAGCTTGAATAATAATCTATTGCAAAGCGCTCACCTAGATCTCCAACAACATTTTTAGTTCTGATGATATTTCTATTTTTTAACTCCGTGATTAATTCACCATAAAGAGAAATTAATTTAGAGTCATTTAAACCTGTGAGGTTACTCATATGCTTCAAACCACATAACAGCTTTATCAGAGGACACTTTCCTCTTTTTATGAGCAATGTATGTCCTCTTAATTATTTTTAATATTAATAACAAATCCTGTAACACATTGCCAGCTTTAAACTTTAAGTCAGGCTGTTCTTTTATTAAAATGCAGAAAAGAGGAAAATGTCCTCATTTCTTGACTTAGGAGGAAAAATGTCAATACTGTATATAAATACAGTTAATTGAGAATTAAAATGAAAACTAAATCCCCTTTTCTTAATAGTATTATCAACTATATGTATAGCCATCACTATGCTAAAAAATCTATCGAAACTTATGTATTTTGGATTACTGCCTATATCCATTTTCATAATAAGCGGCACCCTACCAGTATGGGCAATAATGAAGTTGAAATATTTTTAAATCACTTAACAGTCACTAAAAAAGTAGCAGCGAGAACACAAGCAACCGCTTTAAATGCACTAGCTTTTTTATATAAACATATTATCAAGAATGAGCTCTCATTAGATTTAAATTTCGTTAAAAGTAACCGCCAACAGAAACTTCCTGTCGTACTTACACAGACTGAGGTATCGCTATTTTTTAGAAATATAAATAAACGACATTATTTGATAGCAAGCCTGCTATATGGAAGTGGTTTACGGCTGATGGAAGCAGTAAAAATAAGAGTTCAAGATATTGACTTCGACTATAAAAACATACGCATTTGGAACGGTAAGGGTAATAAAAATCGTATTGTGACACTTGCTGAAGAATTAATACCAATGCTAAGAAATCAAATAATTCAAGTTGATGAATATTTACAGTTAGATTTAAAAAATGATGCGTACGCCGGTGTATGGATGCCTCATCGACTTAGTAAAAAATACCCAAGCGCTAATAAGTCTTTACAATGGCAGTTTTTGTTCCCATCACATAAATTAAGTACAGACCCTGAAACAGGAGAAATAAGACGTCACCACTTAGATCATTCAGGGGTAAGAAAGGCAGTTAAACTGTCTTCAACAAAAGCTGAAATTAATAAACACGTTACGCCACATACTTTGCGTCACTCTTTCGCTACGCATTTGCTGCAAAGCGGCGCTGATATCCGCACAGTACAAACACAGCTAGGTCATAGTGATGTGCGTACTACACAAATATATACGCATGTACTACAACAAGGTGCCAACGGTGTTATTAGCCCTTTTTCAAGATTATAAATATCTCAGTAACAAGGCAAAAATTTAGTTATATTGTTTGTCTATATGAGAAGTTTTTAACGCAGTTAATTAGAACGCTAGAATGTTCTACGCTTTAATTCAACGGGTATCCTACTCATGTTTTACAACAAATTGTCAACGCCGTTGTTAGCCCTTTTTCAAGGTTATAAACTCCCCGATTTAAAACAAAAAAGCACAGTCCACAACAACCATGCTTTTTAAATAAACCTTAATTCAGTTCGGTTTACAAACGAATACCGCCGTCTATTTCAACCACGCGACCGGTAAAAAAGTCGTTTTCGATTATGTATTGTGCAGTATGCGCAATTTCGTCGCTTTCGCCTAAGCGCCCGACTGGCGTTACTGCAAGCATACGCTGTTTGGCTTCGGGCTTCATGGCGTCGGTCATGGCGGTGCTTATTACACCTGGTGCAATAGCGCCTACACGTATACCAAAACGACCAAGTTCTTTAGCCCATGTGGTGGTAAGTGCCACTACGCCTGCTTTTGATGCCGCGTAGTTTGTTTGGCCTATGTTACCTGCTCGCGCTACGCTCGACATATTAACGATTACGCCGCCTTTACCTGATTCAATCATGTGGCTTGCCGCTTCGCGCCCTGCTAAAAACACACCTGTCAGGTTTACATCAATCACGGATTGAAATTGCTCAAGAGACATTTTTTTAACGACTTTACCGTCTTTTGCTTTTATAAACATGCCATCGCGTAAAATACCGGCGTTGTTTATAAGGACGCCAATGTGACCAAAATCGCTGTTAATGGTATTAAATACGTTTTCTACTTCGCTCTCATTTGTTACGTTTGCGGCATACCCTTTTATATTGCTAGTTACACCTTCAAGCTGCATTAGTTGCATAAGTTGCTCGCATGCGGTGTTTAATAAGTCTTGTGCCATATCTATTAAAGCGATATTTGCACCCATAAGAGCAAACTTTTGCGCCATTGCAAAGCCTAAACCTTGTGCGCCACCGGTTATTACTACCGTGTTATTTTTAATTTCCACGCGTTGCTCCTACTTAGAAAACAGTTTAAAAATAGCACTAAAGTCATCACTACCCGCACCTTGGTGCTGTAGCATAGTGTATAAATTTTTAGCCATTGAACCCATTGGGGTTGTTGAATTACTTTGCTGCGCGGCTTCCATGGCAAGCCCTAAGTCTTTAGCCATTAAATCAACCATAAAGCCTGGTTTATAACCGTTACTTGCAGGTGCACCGTCCATTACACCTGGACAAGGATTATAAAGTTCAAGCGTCCAGTTACGGCCAGAACTTGCGGTCATTATGTCGCTAAGTACTTTAGGATCGAGGCCGTTATTGATGCCCATTTGTAGTGCTTCGCTGGTGCCTGCCATTAAAATGCTAAGTAGCATGTTGTTACATATTTTGGCAACTTGCCCTGCGCCAATATCGCCTGCATGAAATATGTTTTTACCCATATCACTAAGCACTGTATTTGCTTTATCAAACGCTGCTTTTTCGCCGCCTACAATAAAGGTAAGTGTGCCTGCAGTTGCGCCTGCAACGCCGCCCGACACCGGTGCATCTACAAAGTTTATGCCCTGATCGCCAAGCGCACTGCCTACAATACGAGCTGACTCTGCATCTATTGTAGAGCAGTCAATTACTAATGTACTTTTGCTCAGCACGTTAATTAAACCGCTGTCGTCGTTATTACCTAAGTAAAGCGATTTAACATGTTTGCCCGCAGGTAACATGCTAATAAGCACGTCAGCATTAGTTGCACAGTGCTTTGCATCAACCGCTGCTTTTGCACCTTTGCTTGCAAGCTCATTTACGACCGATTGGTTTAAATCGAACACGCTAACAGTATGTCCAGCTTTAATTAAGTTAGCCGCCATTGGGCCGCCCATATTACCTAAACCAATAAAACCTATGTTTAATTTACTCATAGTTGTTCCTTTTAGATACCAATTTTATTTAACAGCAAGCTCATTGAGCGGGTGATTTTCGCCAAAGCGGTTAGCAAAAAAGCTATCTATTATTGTTTGTGGTACATCACTAAGTGTTTTGTATTGCCAATTTGGCGCACCGTCTTTATCTATTAGTAGCGCCCTTACACCTTCTTGAAACTCACCTACTTCGCCAGCGCGAACCGACATACCCAGCTCCATTTTAAAACACGCTAATAAGCTTTTGCCTTGGCTTGTTTTTAATTGCTCACTTACAAGTGCACAACTTAGTGGGCAGCCATGTTTAAGTGATTTTTGGGCGCGTTGTAGCCACTTATCGTCAGTGGTTAGCCCTAAAATGTAATCAACTTGCTCCTGCAAGGTTGTAAACTCACCCAGTCTTTGAATCGTTTTTAGGTTAGCCTTTATATTGCCTTTGGGCATACACGCCGACTGGTTGTCTAAATCGGTGAGTAAATCGGTTAATCGCTCATGATTTAGCCTGTCATGATTTGAATTTGCTGTTTTATCCCACTTGGCAGTTAAAATTTGTGCAAGCATGGCATCATATTTATTGCTATCGATAAAGTGATCGCTAAGCGATACAAAACGTGCGTCTTCGCAGTTTATAGAGGCCGATGTTAGCCCTAAAAATAACCCGACACTTTGTGGCATTTTATGTAAAAAGTAACTGCCGCCTACATCTGGGTATAAACCAATGGTTTGCTCTGGCATGGCAATGCGTGATTTTTCAGTTACGACGCGGTGGCTAGCACCGGCCATTAACCCTAAGCCGCCGCCCATTACTATGCCGTTACCCCAAACAAGAATTGGTTTATCAAAGGTATGAATAAGGTAATCAAGTTTATACTCTAGTGTAAAAAACTCTTCAACTAGGCTTGTTGGTTTACCTTGCGCCATTGCATGATGAAGGCTGACAACATCGCCACCAGCACAAAATGCTTTATCGCCAGCGCCTTTTAACAACACCATTGCAATAGCATCATCGTCTTGCCAAGCTCGCAGTTGCGGCTCAAGTAATTTGATCATGTCAAAATTAAGTGCATTTAAGGCTTTTGGCGCGTTGAGTGTAATAAGTCCAATTAAACTGCCATTTTCTGCGGCTGCGGTTTCAAATACCACGGGCTCATCGGCGTTATTTAATACTGTTAAAGCACTCATTAGCCGTTTACCCAGTTAGCGCGGCGTTTTTCTAAAAAGGCATTTACGCCTTCTTGTTGATCTTCGGTATCAAATAAACCAACAAATAACTCGCGCTCAAGAGGCAATACACTTGCCATTGGTTGATGGCGCCCTTTTTGAATCAATGTTTTACATGCTGCAACTGAGGTGGGGCTTTGATCGGCCACTTGGTTGGCCAGTTTTAATGCTGCCGCAAAGCTTTCACCCTGTGGTACTACTTCTTCTACTAAGCCAATTTGCAGAGCTTTATCAGCTTTTAGGCGCTCGCCACATAAAATCATGCGTTTTGCCCAGCCTTCGCCAACTAGCCATGCTAAATTTTGTGTGCCACCCGCACACGGTAACAACCCAACTTTAGCTTCAGGGAGCGCCATTTGTGCTTGCTCTTCCGCTATACGTATATCGCACGCAAGGGCGACTTCTAGCCCGCCGCCCATTGCATAGCCGTTTATGGCTGCAACCGACACGCCTCTAAAATTAGTAAGCGCTTCAAATGCTTCACCAAATACACGCGACATATCGGCGGCTACGCCTTTATCGCCACCAGCAAATACGTTTAGGTCGGCACCTGCGCTAAAAAACTTCTCGCCTTCACCTGTCAGTACTAATGCATAAATATTTTTATTATTATTAAGCGCGTTAACGGTATTTTTTAAATCAACTAGGGTGTCTTTTGTCCAGGTGTTTGCTGGCGGGTTAGACATCGTTAAAATAGCAACATGACCTTCGGTTGTTAGTTCAATACTCGGATTAGATTTAGATTCTGACATACATTGCTCCTTATAAAACGTCGTTTGCAGACTCAGCTAAAATTCGGCGCGCTATAATCACACGCATAATTTCGTTAGTGCCTTCTAAAATTTGATGAACACGTACATCACGTACATGGCGCTCAAGCGGGTATTCTTTTATGTAACCGTAACCACCATGAATTTGCAGTGCGTCGTTACACACGGTAAAGCCAACATCAGTAGCAAAGCGTTTAGCCATGGCGCAGTAAGTGGTTTTTTCAACGTCGTTATTATCAAGTTTAAATGCAGCAAGCCTAACCATTTGGCGCGCAGCTACAAGCTCGGTGTTCATATCGGCAATTTTAAATTGCAATGCTTGAAACGCAGCCAATGGTTTACCAAATTGTGTACGTTCTTTTAAATATTCACGGGCTGTATTAAGCGCCGCTTGCGCTGTACCAATTGAACATGTGGCAATGTTAATTCGGCCGCCATCAAGGCCTTGCATCGCAAATTTAAAGCCTTCGCCCTCTGCGCCTAATAAGTTATGCGCAGGAATGCGTACATCTTCAAAGCTAATTAGGCGTGTTGGTTGTGCGTTCCAACCCATTTTTTCCTCAGCTTTGCCGTATTCAACGCCTTTTGCATCGGCAGGCACTACAAATGCCGAAATACCCGCAGCGCCTTCGCCGCCTGTACGTGCCATTACAACTAATACTTCGGTTTCGCCCGCGCCCGATATAAACATTTTTGAGCCGTTAATAACGTACTCATCACCTTCAAGTACGGCTTTTGTTTTAAGTGATGCGGCGTCTGAACCCGACCCTGGCTCTGTTAAACAGTAAGAGGCAAGTAACTCGCCCATTACTAATTGCTCTACGTATTTGTCTTTAACTGCATCGGTACCAAAACTTGCTACCATCCAGGTGGCCATATTATGAATGGTTAACATGGCCGTTGTTGCGGTACAGCCCATAGCAAGCTGCTCAAAAATAATGCTCGAATCTAAACGTGATAAACCAAGGCCGCCCGCTTCCTCTGGCGTGTATAAACCACAAAAACCAAGCTCGCCTGCTGCTTTAATCGTGTCTTTAGGAAAAATATGTTCGCGATCCCATTTTGCTGCATAGGGGGCAAGTTCTGACTCGGCAAATTGGCGTGCAGTTTGCGCAAAGGCTTGTTGATCTTCAGATAAGTTAAAGTCCATGGTAGACCTCTTTAATTGTGTTAGTTGTGTTGTTAGTGTCTCCCGTCACGGGAGTAGTTCGTGACGAGCGGCGAAGGCTTATGTGTGTTGTGTGTTGTGTGTGAAGTAGCCTTCGCGCCCATCTTTATTATTAATTATTCTTTTATTTACTCATTTTTTAATTACGATTATTTTAAGTTAATGCTCATATTTGGACCCGACGCAATGTCGTCTTCAAACCAACGTGAGGTAATCGTTTTAGTTTCTGTGTAAAAACGAATGCCTTGTTTACCGTACGTGTGAGTATCGCCATAAAACGAGCCTTTCCAACCAGTGAACGAAAAGAACGGAAGTGGCACCGGAATTGGCACATTAATACCTACTTGGCCTACTTCAATTTCGTGTTGGAATTTACGAGCTACTGCGCCGCTTGACGTAAATAATGAGGTGCCGTTACCGTAAGGGCTGTCGTTAATAAGTGCGATTGCTTCATCAAGCGTGTCTACAAACATACACGCCAGTACAGGACCAAATATTTCTTCTTTGTATAAATCCATTTCTTTGGTTACATCAGTAAATAACGTTGGGCCAACCCAGTTACCTTGCTCATACCCTTCAACCGTAAAGTCAGAACCATCAATTAAACAGGTAGCGCCTTGCTTTTTACCACCGGCAATGAGTGATAAAATACGTGCTTTTGCTGCTTTTGATGTTTGTGGACCATATGCTGCATTAGCATCATCCCACACGCCTGGGCGTACATTTTCAAAGCCTGCTTTAATTTCATCTACCCACTGACTTGCTTGACCTACAAATACAGCAACCGAAATACCCATACAACGCTGGCCAGCAGCACCGACCGATGCGCCTACTAAGTTATTTACAACGTGCGATTTACTTGCATCAGGCATAATAACCATGTGGTTTTTAGCGCCAACACACGCTTGCACGCGTTTAAGATTTTGTGTGCCTTTAGAATAAATATAAGCACCTACACCACACGAGCCAACAAACGAAATAGCACGCACTGCTTTATCTTCTAGTAAGCGGTCTACTTGTGGTTTTGTACCGTGAACAACTTGTAATACCCCTTTTGGTGCGCCGGCTTCAATAAATAGCTCTGCTAAGCGCATTGGTGTAAGTGGATCTTGCTCAGACGGTTTTAAAATAAAGGTGTTACCACACACAATAGCCAGCGGGAACATCCAAAGTGGGATCATTGCAGGGAAGTTAAATGGGGTAACACCTGCACACACGCCAAGTGGCTGCATGTAAGAATACGTATCGATTTTACGCGCTACGTTTTCCATTGTTTCACCCATCATTAATGATGGCGCGTTAGCAGCTTGTTCTACTACTTCAATACCACGCCAAACATCGCCTTTTGCATCTTCAAATGTTTTACCCAATTCATGGCAAATAATGGTAGCAAGCTCATCATGGTGTTCTTTTAATAGCGCCGCGTACTTCATCATAATGCGAGCACGTTCAGTAATGGGTACGTCTTTCCATGTTTTAAACGTTTCAGAGGCTGAGGTAATTGCTGCGTCCATTTCTGACTCGGTGGTACATGGCACTTGTGCAAGTACTTCTTGAGTTGCTGGGTTTATAACATCGATAAGCTCTTTTGACGCTGATTGAATAAATTCGCCATTAATAAGTAGTGGTACTTGGTGCATGATTAAATCCTAGTGTGTGAGTTGTGTGTTCTCTTTTAAAATTGGTAGCGCCGCTTTGTTAGTATTATTAGTGCAGCGCCTTTATAGTTATTCGTTAAAGTATTCGTCTAGCTATTCATGTAACCTTAATTAGTACGCTTCTACGGCCATAGCAACCGCTTCACCGCCACCAATACATAAAGACGCAATGCCTTTTTTAAGGCCTCGGTTTTTAAGGGCATGAATAAGCGTTACTAAAATACGCGCGCCGCTTGCACCAATTGGATGACCCAATGCACATGCACCGCCGTTAACGTTTACTTTGCTTTCATCAAGTTTTAACTCGTTAATAGCCAGCATGGTTACCATGGCAAATGCTTCGTTAATTTCCCAAAGGTCAACATCGTTTACAGCCCAACCCGCTTTTTCAAGCACGCTGCTTATTGCACCTACTGGCGCTACTGTAAATTCACTTGGTTTTTGAGAATGCGTGCTGTGCGCTACAATTTTACAAAGCGGTGTTAAGCCTTGCTCTTTTGCTTTTGATTCGCTCATTAATATAAGCGCCGCGCCACCGTCTGAAATTGACGATGAATTAGCGGCTGTAATGGTGCCGTCTTTTTTAAAGGCTGCACGCAGACTTGGAATTTTTTCTGGGCGGGCGTTACCTGGTTGCTCGTCAATCGAAACTGTTACATCGCCTTTGCGTGTTTGCATCGTATGCGGGGCAACTTCGTTATCAAAACTGCCATTTTGTATTGCTGCTTTTGCTTTACTTAATGAGCCTAATGCAAATGCATCCATTTGCTCGCGACCAATGCCGTATTCGTCGGCGGTGTCTTGTGCAAAACAACCCATTGCTTTGTTATCGTAAGCATCTTCAAGGCCGTCGCTCATCATGTGATCTTTTATTTCGCCGTGACCCATTCGCATACCGCCACGCGCTTTTGGAATAAAGTACGGTGCGTTTGTCATGCTTTCCATGCCACCGGCAATGGCAGATTGGATAGAGCCTGCTTTAATTAAATCGTTTGCAAGCATGGCGGCTTTTAAACCAGAGCCACATACTTTGTTAATTGTTGTAGCGCCAGTGCTAAGTGCAAGGCCTGCTTTTAACATTGCTTGGCGTGCGGGCGCTTGCCCAAGCCCTGCTGGTAATACACAGCCCATAATTACTTCATCTATTGCATCATTAGCTAAACCAGTTTGTGCAAGTGCACTGGCAATGGCGGTAGCGCCAAGCTCGGTAGACTGCGCATCACTTAACGCTCCCATAAAACCACCCATTGGGGTGCGTTTTGCTGCTACAATTACCACTGATTCTAAAGTCATAACTAACTCCGTTGTAATTTAATGCAAATAATTGTTAGTATATTTGCTCTATTAATTTAGTATTCATTTATTATTTAATACCTACACACAATACTAACGTTTACGCCAACGTCAACTAAAAACAGCTTAATTTTTAGTTTTATAAGTGTAAGCATTATTTTCCAGCTGTTAGGCCACACTGAGGAAATAAAATTAACCTACTGAAAATTAATAAAATAAGTCAACTCTTCGCGCCAACACTCCTTTGTAAATAGTTTCAAAACACACCAAGCTTTACCTTTACGTAAACTTCACTTATATTGGAGTTATTCGAATGAGGTAAATACAATTATGAAACCAGATAATCAAACAAACTTTGCAAGCTCAGCCAAAATGCCGGCTAGTAATGAACAAACATTTAGCATTAGCGAACTCGCTAAAGAATTTGACATTACAACCCGCTCTATTCGCTTTTACGAAGATCAAGGGTTAATAACGCCTGATCGTAATGGTCAAACACGTATTTATTCAAAACGCGACAAAGTGCGTTTAAAACTAATATTACGTGGTAAACGATTGGGCTTTACGCTTGCTGAAACAGGCCGTTTGTTTGAACTGTACGACGCTGATAAGTCGAGTGCTAAGCAGCTGGTTACCATGCTTGATTTAATAGCCGATAAAAAGTCTGACCTATCTCAACAAATGGACGACATTAAAGTTGTTCTTATGGAGTTGGTGACGGCCGAGCGCCGCTGCAGAGACACGCTTAATAAAATAGACGAGTAAGTTTATTTTAAAATAACAACACACTGACAACACACACGTCACACAGGAATGAATCATGAGCACTATTTCACTATATAAAGAAATGAACTTTGGCCTAGGCGAAACCGCCGATATGATCCGCGACCACGTAAACAGTTTTGCGAGTCAGGAGATTGCCCCGCTTGCTGAGAAAACTGATTTAGATAACGCTTTTCCAAATCAACTTTGGACACAAATGGGCGAAATGGGTGTACTGGGTATGACCGTATCTGAAGAACTTGGCGGCGCCGGTTTAGGTTACTTAGAACATGTTATTGCTATGGAAGAAATTAGCCGTGCCAGTGCCTCTATAGGTTTAAGCTATGGAGCACATTCAAACCTGTGTGTTAATCAAATTAACCGTAACGGTACACAAGCTCAAAAAGAAAAATACTTACCAAAGCTTATTAGTGGTGAGCACATTGGTGCCCTTGCAATGAGTGAACCTAATGCGGGCTCTGACGTTGTATCGATGAAACTTAAAGCCGAAAAGAAAGGCGATAAGTACATTTTAAACGGCAACAAAATGTGGATCACCAATGGCCCCGACGCACACACGTTAGTTATTTACGCTAAAACAGATTTAAACGCCGGTGCTAAAGGCATTACCGCGTTTATTGTAGAGAGCAACTTTCCTGGTTTTTCTACAGCGCAAAAGCTCGACAAACTGGGCATGCGCGGCTCAAACACCTGTGAGCTAGTATTTGAAAACTGTGAAGTACCCGAGGAAAATATTTTAGGTAACTTAAACGAAGGCGTTAAAGTACTTATGAGTGGCCTTGATTACGAACGCGTAGTACTTGCAGCAGGCCCGCTTGGCATAATGCAAGCATGTATGGATATAGTAGTACCGTACATTCACGAGCGTAAACAGTTTGACACCCCTATTGGCCAATTTCAGTTAATTCAAGGAAAAGTAGCCGACATGTATACACAAATGAATGCTGCGCGCTCATATGTGTATACGGTAGCTCGCTCTTGTGACCGTGGTGAAACAACCCGTAAAGATGCTGCCGGTGCCATTTTATATGCCGCAGAGCTTGCGACTAAGATGGCGCTTGATGCGATTCAAATTTTAGGCGGAAATGGCTACATAAACGAATACGCAACAGGCCGCCTGCTTCGTGATGCTAAATTATACGAAATTGGTGCAGGTACATCAGAAATACGCCGCATGCTTATTGGCCGCGAACTTTTCACTGAAAGCCGTTAAGGATTAAACCATGACGATTTTAAAATCGAGCGTTAATCCTCACGATCCAACGTTTGTTCAAAACCATAAAAACATGTCGGCGCTGGTGGATGATTTACGCAGCAAAGTAGCAACAATTAGCCAAGGCGGAGGCGCTGCATTAAAGGAGCGCCACGAAGGCCGTGGTAAATTATTTGTACGCGACCGTATAAGTACGTTAATTGACGAAGGCTCACCGTTTTTAGAAATTTCACAATTTGCTGCCTTTGGTGTGTACGAACAAGCAATACCGTGCGCCGGTGTTGTAGCCGGTATTGGCCGTGTTAAAGGCATTGAATGCATGATTATTGCAAACGATGCCACGGTTAAAGGCGGTACGTATTTTCCGCTTACCGTTAAAAAGCATTTACGCGCACAAGACATCGCAGAGCGCTGCCACTTACCGTGTATTTATTTGGTGGATTCGGGCGGTGCTAACCTGCCTGAGCAAGACGATGTATTTCCGGACAAGTTGCATTTTGGTCGTATTTTTTACAATCAAGCCCGTATGTCGGGTAAAGGTATTCCACAAATAGCCGTGGTAATGGGGTTATGTACCGCAGGTGGTGCGTACGTACCTGCAATGGCCGATGAAAGCATTATTGTAAAAGATCAAGGCACTATATTTTTAGCCGGTCCGCCCCTTGTAAAAGCAGCAACAGGCGAAGAAGTAACCGCCGAAGAACTAGGCGGCGCCGATGTGCACTGTAAAGTGTCGGGTGTTGCCGATCACTACGCTGAAAACGATGCTCATGCCCTGTCTATTGCGCGCCAATGTATTGAGCGCATTAACTACACACGCCCTACCGCTCAGTTACTTAAACAAGAGCTAGAAGATGTAAAACCACCGCGTTACGATATTAACGAGCTTTACGGCATTGTAGGCACCGACCTTAAAAAGCCATTTGATGTACGCGAAGTAATAGCCCGCACAGTAGATGACTCATCATTTGATGAATTTAAACGCTACTTTGGTGAAACGTTAGTCACCGGTTTTGCCAGCATTTATGGCAACCCCGTTGGCATAGTGGCTAATAACGGTATTTTATTTAGTGAGTCGGCGCAAAAAGGCGCGCACTTTATTCAGCTGTGTGCTCAGCGCAATATTCCTTTAGTGTTTTTACAAAATATTACCGGCTTTATGGTGGGTAAAAAATACGAAGCCGAAGGCATTGCTAAGCACGGCGCTAAAATGGTGATGGCGGTTTCGTGTGCTGACGTGCCTAAATTTACAGTACTTATTGGCGGCTCTTACGGCGCAGGTAACTACGGAATGTGTGGCCGTGCATTTGAACCAACCATGATGTGGATGTGGCCTAATGCCCGTATCTCGGTAATGGGCGGCGAGCAAGCAGCGGGTGTAATGGCGCAAGTTAAACAAGATGGTTTAGCACGCAAAGGTCAAAGCATGAGCGAGCAAGAAATCAGTGACTTTAAAAAGCCAATTATTGATCAGTACGAAGAGCAAGGTCATCCGTATTACGCAAGCGCACGCTTGTGGGACGACGGCATTATAGACCCTGCCGATACGCGTAATGTATTAGGGCTTGCGTTAACGGCTGCGAATAACGCACCAAAACGTGATTCGAAATTTGGCGTATTTAGAATGTAACCGGAGCGCAAAATGTCAGTAACACTACAAATAACAAAATCTAATGTGGCTGTACTTGTGTTAAGTCGCCCAGAAAAAAGAAACGCATTTAACAGTGAAGTAATACACGAGCTGATTCAGTGTATTGAACATGCAAATACGCTTGATATTCGTGCTTTGGTTTTAAAAACAGAAGGTAAGCATTTTTCAGCTGGTGCCGATTTAGCCTGGATGAAATCAATGGCGGATAACAACTACGCCGATAACCTAGCTGATTCAATGCAATTAGCTAAATTAATGCAGGTATTAGCAAGCTCGCCACACCCTACAATTTGCGCTGTGCAAGGCGCTGCTTTTGGTGGTGCTCTGGGCTTAATAGCCTGTTGCGACATAGCCCTTAGTAAAGACGATGCGCAATTTTGTTTAAGTGAAGTAAAGCTTGGCCTTATTCCTGCGGTTATTAGCCCGTATGTAATTAAAGCCATTGGTGAGCGCGCTGCTCGCAGATACTTTTTAACGGCTGAAGTGTTTGATGCCCATACTGCTAAGCAACTTGGTTTAATTCATCAAGTAACCGGTAATTTAGACTGTGCGCTCGATAATATGCTGCAAACGCTGATTGATAACGGACCTGTTGCAGTAAAAGCCGCAAAAGCATTAATTAACGATGTAGCAAATAAAGAAATTACCGATGAACTCATTGAGCTTACCGCAGAGCGTATTGCAAAAATTCGCGTATCTGAGGAAGGTCAAGAAGGGCTAACTGCTTTTTTTGATAAACGCCCACCCGCTTGGCAACTGTAGGATTAATTATGAACACACAACGATTACAAAAAATACTGATTGCCAATCGTGGAGAAATTGCGTGCCGAGTAATGCGCAGCGCAAAACAAATGGGCTTAACCACGGTCGCGGTTTATTCTGATGCAGACAAACATGCCCGGCACGTAAAAATGGCTGACGAGGCTTACCATATTGGTGCTGCACCAAGTAAAGATTCGTATTTAGTAGCAGACAAAACTTTACAAGTTGCCAAAGACTGCGGCGCTGATTGTATTCATCCTGGTTACGGTTTTTTATCTGAAAACAGCGAATTTGCTAAAGCCTGCGAAGCTAACAACATTGCTTTTGTAGGGCCACCAGCAAGTAGCATTGAAGCTATGGGGTCTAAAACCCGCGCTAAAGAAATAATGGCAGCTGCTAACGTGCCTTTAGTACCTGGTTATTATGGCGATAAACAAGACCCTGCTTTTTTACAAAGTGAAGCTGAAAAAATTGGCTACCCTGTACTAATTAAAGCCGCCTTTGGTGGCGGTGGTAAAGGCATGCGCGTTGTACAAAATGCCAAACAATTTATGAGTGCTCTTGAGGGCGCACAACGTGAAGCGATTGCCGGTTTTGGTAACGATTTAGTATTGCTTGAGCGCTACGTAAACCAGCCTCGCCATGTTGAAGTGCAAGTATTTGCGGATAACCATGGTAACTGTGTTTATTTAGGCGATCGTGATTGTTCTTTGCAACGCCGTCATCAAAAAGTAATTGAAGAAGCCCCTGCTCCGGGTTTATCTGAGGAACTACGCAAAGAAATGGGCGAAGCAGCTGTACGTTGTGCACTGGCTATAAATTATAGAGGCGCAGGTACGGTTGAGTTTTTACTGTGTGGCGATGAATTTTTCTTTATGGAAATGAATACGCGCCTTCAAGTAGAACACCCAGTGACCGAAATGGTAACCGGTGTAGATTTAGTCAATTGGCAAATTAATATTGCGGGTGGGCAAACACTGCCTCTGGCACAAAGCGATATTCAATTGCAGGGTCATAGCTTTGAAGCGCGTATATACGCAGAAGATCCAGCTAACGACTTTATCCCGTGCTCAGGCACTATTGAAGCGCTACATACGCCACTTAACAGCGAATTTGTACGCATTGATACAGGCATTGCACAAGGCGACGAAATTAGCCCGTTTTACGATCCGATGATTGCAAAACTTATTGTGCACGACGACAATCGCGAACAAGCACTGAGCCGTTTACAACACGCTCTTGAGCAATTTCATTTAGCAGGTTTTAGCACTAACATTGGCTTTTTACATAATTTAGCAAGCCATCCTACGTTTAAACAAGGTGCGCCAAGTACGCACTTTATTGCAGAGCAAGGTGACTCGTTAGTTGCGGTTAATAAATCGTTATTACAAGCAAGTCAGCTTATTGGTGCTTTTGCATATTTAGAATCGTTAACTAATACCCAAAATGCGCCAAGCAGCACAAGTCCGTGGCAACAGCTCAGTGGTTTTACACTCAATGCACCGCAAGTAATTAAAGTCCCTTTTGCTGATTTACAGCTAAGCGCTATAAAAACCACAGCGGGCTATAGTATTACGCATAACGAGCATGTATTTAACATACAGGGCACATTAAATAGTGGTCTTTGCACTGTATTTATTAATGGCGAAAAACATAGTGCGCACGTAACTACGGTAGGTAATAATACTGTTGGCAATAGTGTGACGGTGATGAATAAAGCACTGCAAACTAAGCTTGAACTAGTTGATAAGCATTATATTAGTTCGCACGAAAGTGAAGCTTTGCCACTTGCCGCGCCGCTTAATGGCACGGTAGTTAAGCACTTAATCGACATTGGTAGCACAATTACCAAAGGCGATGCGGTTGTTATTATCGAAGCCATGAAAATGGAATACACGCTTAACGCACCGCATGACGGAATTTTAAAAAGCTACTGTTTTGGTGAAGGTGAATTGGTAACGCATGGTGCTCTGCTTGCTATAGTAGAAGATACAACAGAGGAAGGTGCATAATGAGTACCTTTGCAAATAAAGTACGTATTGTTGAAGTAGGTGCGCGAGACGGCCTACAAAACGAAAAAACAGTAAGCACAGCCGATAAAGTAGCGCTTATTAACGCCCTAAGTGCTGCTGGCTTAAAAGATATTGAAGCTGGCGCGTTTGTATCCCCCAAATGGGTGCCACAAATGGCAGACTCAGCGGATGTAATATCAGCGCTAGATTTACCTGACGTAAATTTAAGTGCCCTTACACCTAACTTAAAAGGTGCACAAGCAGCGCATGCTGTTGGCATTAAAGAGTTTGCTATATTTACCGCTGCGAGTGAGTCGTTTTGTCAAAAAAACATAAACTGCTCAATAGATGAAAGTATTGAACGTTTTAGCGAAGTAATGGCGTTTGCTAAAGCGAATAACATTCGCGTACGTGGTTATGTAAGCTGTGTGCTAGGTTGCCCTTATGAGGGTGAAATTGACCCACAAGCAGTACTGAGTGTATCGCAAAAGCTGTTAGATTTAGGATGTTACGAAGTAAGTCTTGGCGATACCATTGGTGTTGGCACCGCTAAAAAAGTAACGCAGTTAATAGAGTTACTTTTAACGCACATTGATAAAGCCAAGTTGGCCGTGCATTTTCATGATACATACGGCCAAGCGCTCACAAATATTTACGCAGCCTTAAGCCTAGGTATAGCAACGGTTGACGCGGCAGTAGCGGGCCTTGGTGGTTGTCCTTATGCTAAGGGTGCGTCAGGAAATGTTGCCACCGAAGATGTAGTTTACTTGCTGCAAGGGCTTGGCATTGAACACGGAATTGATTTACAAAGGTTAAGTGACGCTGGCTGGGAGATAACCAAAGCACTTGGTAAGCAACCTGTGAGCAAAGTATCTGTGGCACTGCACACTAAATAGCTATCTTGTAAAATGATAATTCAAGATAGTTAACAACAAATAGCACACAATGAGGAGAGACTCATGGCCGGTTTTGATAAGGTAGTTTATAGCTACGAAGCTGCAATGGAAGGATTAAAAGACGGCGATACTATTATTGCCGGAGGCTTTGGTTTATGTGGTATTCCTGAGGGCTTAATTAAACAAATTAAGCACATGCAAACAAAAAACTTAACTGTAGTATCTAATAACTGTGGTGTTGATGACTTTGGTTTAGGTATTTTATTACAAGACAAACAAATTAAAAAAGTAATTGCCTCGTACGTTGGCGAAAACGCCCTATTCGAGCAGCAGTTATTGAGTGGCGAAATTGATGTAGAGCTTACACCTCAAGGTACACTTGCTGAAAAAATGCGTGCTGGTGGCGCGGGTATACCTGCATTTTACACGGCAACCGGTTACGGTACTCCTGTGGCTGAAGGCAAAGACGTAAAAGAATTTAATGGTCGCCCATATATTTTAGAAGAGTCTATAACGGGTGAATTTGCTATTGTTAAAGCGTGGAAAGCCGATCGTTACGGTAATTTAGTGTTTAGACACACCGCCATGAACTTTAATCCAATGGCAGCAACGGCTGGTAAAATTACCGTTGCCGAAGTAGAAGAAATTGTAGAGCCGGGCGAGCTTGAACCAAGCCAAATTCATACCCCGGGTATTTTTGTAAATCGCGTTATTAAAGGCAACTTTGAAAAACGCATTGAACGTGTAACAACACGAGATTAAGCAGGAGCATAATTATGGCATTATCACGTGAACAAGTTGCAATGCGCGTTGCACAAGAACTTCAAGACGGTTACTACGTAAATTTGGGCATAGGAATTCCGACACTCGTCGCAAACTATGTACCGGATGATATTGAAGTTATGTTACAGTCCGAAAATGGCCTTTTAGGCATGGGCCCGTACCCTACTAAAGCAGAGCTAGATGCCGATATGATTAACGCGGGTAAAGAAACCGTGACAGCAGCTAAAGGTGCAGCCATATTTAATAGTGCAGATAGTTTTGCCATGATACGGGGTGGTCATGTAGACTTAACTGTTCTGGGTGCATTTGAAGTTGACCAGAACGGCAACATCGCATCGTGGATGATCCCTAAAAAGCTGATTAAAGGCATGGGTGGCGCGATGGATTTAGTCGCTGGCGCGAAAAACATTATTGTTACTATGACCCATGCAAGTAAGCATGGTGACTCTAAACTATTAGAAGCCTGCTCTTTACCGCTTACTGGCGTTAATTGCGTTAAAAAAATAGTGACAGATTTAGCCGTACTAGAAGTTAAAGACGGCGCATTTCATTTATTAGAACGCGCTCCGGGCGTAACTGTTGATGAAATCATTAGTAAAACAGCAGGTAAATTACTTGTTGACGGTGAAGTACCAGAAATGGTTTTTTAGGCTTTAGCTTAAAATAACGCTTTACCCTGTACCGACCTCATTCCCAGTGCCAATGGCGCTGAGTTACCCAAAATCCCTCTCACGAGGGATTTTTTTTATCTTTTGCCATTATTTTTACCGTCATTCATACATCTGTAGTAAATTTTATCTATAATACAAATATAAATTAAATGTAAGCGCTTAGATTCTTTGCACTATTTTGTGGATAGTCTGCACCCTTTTTGTGAACTAGCGTTAAATTTATTTTTAACCTACTGATATTTAAATATTAAATAGTTGGTTCAAATTTTGCCTAAGTAAGGCGTCTCAATAAATTAAATAATTCTGGAAAACATGCAAACTCCTATTCGTGGCCTTCGCTCTTTTTGCTTTGCCGCAAGAAGCCTAAGTTTTAAGCATGCAGCTAATGAGCTGTACTTAACGCCGTCTGCGGTAAGCCATCAAATAAAACAACTTGAAGAACAACTTGGTATTGAACTTTTTCAACGTAAAACGCGTTCAATTAGCTTAA
This sequence comes from Pseudoalteromonas sp. RB2-MNA-CIBAN-0110, assembly GCF_040309305.1. Lineage (NCBI taxonomy): Bacteria > Pseudomonadati > Pseudomonadota > Gammaproteobacteria > Alteromonadales > Pseudoalteromonadaceae > Pseudoalteromonas > Pseudoalteromonas sp. RB2-MNA-CIBAN-0110. Next base: position 19,214 of record NZ_JBEOOQ010000003.1, read on the forward strand.
CCACAGCGGGTAAAAACTTTTTTGATGCAGTGTCTCCTATCATCACAATGTTAGAGGGCACCATTAACGAGTTTAGTCAGATGCAGCAAAATACAAATTTGACGATTACCCTGCCTGAGTTTTTTGCCAGCGAGCTACTCATGCCTAAATTAAGTGAGTGGACGTCAGAACACCCTAATATAAACCTGCAAATGGACACGCTTAAAACACGCAAAGAGTTAACGCGTCATAGCGATTTATCTATTGTATTGTCCTCTGGTAAACCTACAGAAGGATTAGCAACAGAGTTGTTTAACCTTGAATATATTCCTGCATGTAATAAAAAATTGCTCAATCAATGGAGGGACGATCATCGTCAAGCGCTTAACCAAGTTCCGCTGATCCTCCACAAAGCTCGCCCTTGGGCATGGCACCAGTGGGCCGAAAAAGCGGGTATTGATGACTTTTCTCCTTCGCAGATTATTCAAATAGATAGCATGTTTGGTGTAGCGCGTGCAGCGCAGCAAGGCATGGGCATTGCGCTTATTCCACTGCCTATTAGTCAAAGCTGGTTAGATGAGCAATGGCTTTATAAATTATTCGAGCAGCCTTTAACAACTAAAGATAAATACTATTTAGTACAGCACGAATCAAGCACGCCTAATCACCCGCTTGATTTATTTGCGAAGTGGGTTGTAAATACGTTTAGAAAAATCCAAGAATAATCCCCTATTAGACGAGTTCAGTAATACAACCCACTCTGTGTTGTATTACTGAACTCATCTAAACCTCCCTGCAATTTTTAATAATATTTTTTATTTAAATACATAAGCTTAACGCCGAGTATTAGACTAAAGTCTATAGTTTAATTTTTTTCACTCATTGGTTTCATTTTTATCGTTTGTCGAAAATAAAGTTAAATATTAAAGTTACTTCATCAGCTCAAAACAACTTAGTTAATTTGTTTTTTTTAAGAGCAATAAATGCAACCTTTTGAGTTTTAGTAACTCAAACTTAGCAGTTAAAAGAATCTTATATTGTGTGTGTAAGATGTTGTCAGTGTGAAAAAGCGGTTCAAGTTAGGTGGTGACTTGGCTTGAACTGTTTTTATTCTTGGCTCAACCACATGATATGCATTACCAAGCTACTAAAGCGTGGCAAACAGAATCTTTATATTGTGTGTGAAGATGTTGTCAGTGTGAAAAAGCGGTTCAAGTTAGGTGGTGACTTGGCTTGAACTGTTTTTATTCTTGGCTCAATCACATGATATGCATTACAAGGCTACGTAAGCGTAGTAAACAGAATCTTTATATTGTGTGTGAAGATGTTGTCAGTGTGAAAAAGCGGTTCAAGCTAGGTGGTGACTTGGCTTGAACTGTTTTTATTTTTGGCTCAAACCACATGATATGCATTACAAGGCTACGTAAGAGTCGTAAACAGAATCTTTATATTGTGTGTGAAGATGTTGTCAGTGTGAAAAGCGGTTCAAGTTAGGTGGTGACTTGGCTTGAACTGTTTTTATTATTAAGCACATACATAATATAGTTATATACAGGTTAATACCTTTTAAAAGCCCCGTAAGTTATAACTTACGGGGCTTTTTTAGTTAATTTTTTATTTGATACTCTTTTTTTAATTTACTTATTTGCACTTTATGTGAAAGCAAAAATGTATCAAATTGCTTAACTACCTCAGGGTAGTCAATCGACGATAATAAAAAGGCTTGTAAATCTGTCGGCAATTCGTTTTGAAAATAAACGGGTCGGGTTAATTTGAAATATTTAACAATATTATAGTTTAATACATCGTTAGATATGTAAATACACTCCACTCGCTCTTTTAAAAGCATCTCTATTAATTCCATTACGTTAGCTGTTTCAATTAGCTCAACGTTTTCGTTATTCATTAAAGGTTTAAAGCTTTGAGACGTAAACCCTCTCACCGTTGCAAAACTAACGCATTCATCAATAGTGATATTTTTATTTAAACTCGCAATACCCGTTTTAGTCACAACGGTTGGCTGCGAATAAATAATTTCATTTAAATCACCAAAGGAAGCTTTATAACTTGGTTTCCATTGTGGATTATCTGGGTATTTAAAATCAACATGATGGTGATCAATAAATTCTTTATAAAGACGATTAATTGGCAGCGTGTAAAACTCAAATTCAAAATCGTGCTGCTGGGCGAACAAAGTAAGTAACTTTTGACTGAAGCCATAATAATCTGCACCATTTGCTCCACTACCATCAAAGTAAGGTAGATACTCTATATTCTCTACGCCGACGACATAGTGGGTTGCCGACTTAGCATCGGTTATAAAAATTAATAAAGCTAAAGGCAAATACATTAACTGCGTTGTTATTTTTACAAATCGATTCATTAATAACCTAAGTAATATTATTGACGTTTTCCTGAACGCTTTAATTTTAACAAATTTGCAAAGAATATGATAAATCTATTTTATTTTATGCAAAAAAAGCCTGATTAAAATCAGGCTTTACAAAGTAAAAGGTTTAGCTTTTATCTCTTGGTACAAAATCGAGTACTGTTGCGTTTATACAGTAGCGGTCTGTGCCTCTAGGGCCTTCTCCTGGGAATAAATGACCAAGATGAATACCTGTACTTTTAGAACGTAGCTCAATACGTGTTATTCCCCAGCTGCTATCGTCATGCTGCGTTACACTACTTTTTACTGGGTGCTTAAACGACAACCAACCAGTACCGGAGTTAAACCTATCTCTTGTATCAAATAGTGGCTCTCCACTTAATTTATCAACAAAAGTACCATCAGGTGTATTTTTAAACTCTTTGTACTCTTTACAATAAGGTCTATCTGTTCGTGCATCGAATGCAACTTTATAAGCATCACTGTTACCTAATTTAAAAGCGCCTAATGCTTTATAAAACTCTTCAGGTGTTGCATAGCCTTGACGGCCATATAACTCAACGCCATTTTCTAAAAATAAAATAGTCGGCGTTGCCCACGTGGCTGACTTAATAGTTAAATCATTAAGTTGGTCAGCATGACGAAATGTCATAGGTATTGTGCCTTTGTAATCATTTGCGACTGCTTTTTTAAATTTTTCACAGTACGGGCAGTAATCACGAGAATCAAGTACCACTATTTGCTTACCTGCGAGTAGAGCACTGTTGTCTGCTTTTTCTACGGGTGTTTTATTAAAAACTACGCCTGTAGAATGATCGGGGCAATAGCCATTAGGGTTCTTTTCTAGATAATTTTGGTGATATTCTTCTGCCGATACAAAACCTGTAAGCGGTTTAATAACCGTTTCGATTTTGCCGTAGCTCGCATCAGTTAAAAGCTGCTGATATTGCGATTTAACTTGCTCAGCTACTTTAGCTTGTGCATCAGTAGTCGTTAATACAATTGAACGATATTGCGTACCGATGTCGTTACCTTGGCGATTTTTTTGCGTAGGATCGTGACTTTCAAAATAGTTTTTTAAGAGATCTTCTGCTGAAATTATATTGCTGTTATACATAACTTGCACAACTTCAGCATAATTGTTCTCGTCAAAACGACGAGACTGATCAGTAATATTTCTGTACGTTGCTTTAAACCCATTACCGTCAGCATAACCCGACTCAGCATCAATAACGCCATTAAGCGCTTCGTAGCGTTTTTCTGCTCCCCAAAAACAACCAGACCCCAGTACAATGGTTTCTACATGCATGGTGGCTTCTACATTACTGTGTTCTACCTTTTCCATAGATAAAGCAAAGCTGCCTGCGCTAAATATAATAGCAGCGCCTGATAAATATAATAAATGCTGGTGTTTCATAAAGTACCTCATAAACAAGTGCGTGCTAATTAAGACCTCCTTATCTTAATTTTCATTTCAACCTAATTACTTATTTAGTACGAAATGTATTAAGTTTTAGTCCTCAATAAGTTAAATTCGATTAATTGAATATAAAAACACTCTTAAAGTAAGCTGGGTAAATAAACACTAAACATAACCACTTAGTCGCAATGGTGTAAATAAATTAATAAAACTGTGTTACGTTTAAATTATGTTGTACAAATAGGTTTATTTAATGAAGCCAGCTCCCCATATTTATGCATTAACAAACAGTAGTTTACTGCTTGATGCATCGCATTTAGACACTATAGATAGACTCTCTATTCAAAAGAAAATTTGGGCTTTAACCAGCCACTGTAAATGCACTGATGAATTTACCGATTTGGTGCCAGCCATGAACTCGCTCACTCTCTATTTAAAATCAGATAAACACTTAAATAAGTGGTTACAAGTGCTACCTTCGCTGTGGAATGATATTAAAACGAGTACTTTTAAAGGGCAACATCACTTAATCGAAACCATATACAAGGGTGAGGATATTAATTACGTGGCTCGTTATCATAATTTAAGCGCTGATGAGGTTATTAATATTCATAGTAAAACCAAATACCACGTTTTATTTTTAGGCTTTCAGCCCGGTTTTGCCTACCTACATGGCTTAAATCAGCAATTACATACACCAAGGCGTGATGAGCCACGCATTAAAGTTCCTAAAGGCTCTGTTGCGATAGGTGCTGAACAAACCGGAATTTACCCCGCAGATACCCCTGGTGGTTGGCACATAATAGGTCATACAGATACTGCTTTGTTTGATTCGACCTCGGAGCAACCTTGTTTAATTCAACCAGGCGATACGCTTGAATTTGTTCCGCTAGTTAATAAATGAGCAACTCATGATTAAAGTACTCAAAAGTGGTGTATTACTTACAATTCAAGATTTTGGCCGTAATGGCTACCGTCATTTAGGTGTAAGCAAAGCGGGTAGCTTAGACCCCTTTGCACAAATAATTGCTAACAGATTACTTAACAATAACGACAATGATGCCGTTTTAGAAATAACCGTTGGTTTGTGCGAGCTGGAATTCACCTGCGACACAGTAATTGCGCTTCATGGTGCAGATTTGCAAGCAACCCTTGATGGACAAGCAATTTACCCTGGTTGGACATACACAGTAAAAAATAAACAAGTACTGAGCTTTGCTACTGGTAGAGCTGGATTAAGAGCTTATTTAGCAGTGAAAGGCGGTATACAAAACACTCAGGTTATGGGCTCTAAATCTACAGATTTAAACGCATGTTTTGGCGGTATTGAAGGTAGAGCTCTCGCCACTGGTGATGAAATACCTATTACTCCTTATTATGGAGAGTTTATAAAAGTAGGCGCAATTGCTCCCGCCCAGCGCAAGCTTATACGACTGCACCCAAGCCCTCATGCTAATTTGTTAGGCGAGCCTTTACTTAACAACTTTGTATCTACCCCATTTAAAGTTAGTAGTAACAGCAACCGAATGGGCGTAAGGCTTGAGCATAAAAATAATTTGACACATTCGCACTCTTTGCCATCACTAGGGGTGAGTCCTGGGAGTATTCAACTGCCACCGAATGGTGAGCCTATTGTGCTACTTAACGATGGTCAAACAACCGGGGGTTACCCTCTTTTAGGGACTGTAATTGAAGCCGACTTACATCAATTTGCACAATTTAGACCTTTAGATACTGTTGAATTTAAATATGTAACGTTTGAAGAAGCAGCAAAGGCGAAGCAGAAACTTGACGGGCACCTACATCAATTGAGCCTTGCACTTAAAAATAACCTATAAAATATTCTAGAATCAACACGCCCTAAATTTTAAAAATAGGTACCATGTAATAAAGGTTCAAATTCCGACGGCCGTTACCTTACTCGCCGTTAATATTATTTTAATGTATAGCTTGGTGTTTAATGACTAAATCAACTTCTACTATGCCGTGTGTATTAATAACTGGCTTTGCTCCTTTTGGTGGCGAAGCTATAAACCCTTCTTGGCAAGCAGTGCAAAAACTTGATGAAACTATCATCATGAAACACAAAATATGCACACTAGAACTTGCCTGTGAATTTAATACGTCTATCAGTCAGCTTATAAACGCCATTGAGTCACACAATCCGGCGGTTGTTTTATGTATAGGCCAAGCTGGTGGGCGCAGCGAAATATCAATTGAGCGTATTGCAATAAACGTTGACGATGCACGCATTAAAGACAATGCAGGTAAGCAGCCTATCGATACACCAATAGAAAAAAATGGCCCTGATGCCTATTTCACAAACTTACCAATAAAGCGCATGTTACAAGCATTGCACAACAGCAATATACCTGCTGCCATTTCCAATACAGCAGGTACGTATGTGTGTAATCACGTTATGTATGGTCTTATGCATTACATAAATGATCACTGCGCTGTAATGAAAGGTGGCTTTGTGCATATTCCTTATTTACCAAGCCAAGCTGTGCACCACAATGGCGCACCAAGCATGAGCGAAGAAACCGTTATTAATGCCCTGAGAGTTATGATTGCACAAGCTTTGAACAATAATAGCGACGTAAAAATAGCAGCAGGAACCACGCATTAACCACTTTGGTGCAATTACATCTAGCTTGGTGCATAAATTATTCTTAATTAATTGTAAAAGCTATGTGACTTGAGTAATTTTTTCTGATAAAACAAGGTTTCGCAGCACAGCAAATTGGCTCTGCTGCACACATAATAGGAATGAGGAGTTACTATGTGTTCAATTTTTGGGGTATTAGATATTAAATCTGATCCCACTCAATTGCGTACCCAAGCAATTGAAATGTCAAAGCTGCTTAGACACCGAGGCCCAGATTGGTCTGGTGTATATGCATCTGAAAAAGCTATTTTAGTGCATGAGCGTTTAGCTATTGTTGGTGTATCAAGCGGTGCACAGCCTTTATATAATCCTGAAAAAACAAATATTTTAGCGGTTAACGGCGAGATTTATAATCATAAAGAACTTGCAGCAGAGCTAGACGTTGATTTTACTTTTCAAACTCAATCAGACTGTGAAGTTATTTTAGCGCTTTATAAACAAAAAGGGCCTGACTTTTTAGATGATCTAAATGGCATTTTTGCATTTTGTTTATACGACGAAGAAAATGACGCTTACTTAATTGGCCGTGACCATATAGGTATTATCCCGCTTTACACCGGTCATGACGAGCACGGTAACTTTTACGTTGCTTCTGAGCTAAAAGCACTTTCTCCAATTTGTAAGCATATTGAAGAATTTCCACCAGGGCATTACCTGTACAGCAAAGATGGCAAAATGACGCCTTATTACAAACGTGATTGGGAAACATTTGATGCAGTTAAAGATAACAGTGCAGAAGCGCAAGACGTTAAAGATGCATTAGAAGCGGCCGTTAAACGCCAATTAATGTGTGACGTGCCTTACGGTGTATTACTTTCTGGTGGTTTAGACTCATCGGTTATCTCTGCTATTACCCAGCGCTTTGCTGCAAAACGTATTGAAGATAACGACGAAAGCGACGCATGGTGGCCTAAGCTGCATTCTTTTTCAGTAGGTCTTGAAGGCTCACCTGATTTAGCGGCTGCACAAAAAGTAGCTGACATGATTGGTACTATTCACCACCCTATCATTTTTACCATTCAAGAAGGTATTGATGCATTACGTGAAGTGATTTACCACATAGAAACCTACGACGTAACAACAATTCGTGCCTCTACACCTATGTACCTAATGGCTCGCCAAATTAAAGCAATGGGCATTAAAATGGTGTTATCTGGCGAAGGTGCTGATGAGCTATTTGGTGGTTACTTATACTTCCATAAAGCCCCTAACGCACAAGAGTTTCATGAAGAGCTAAACCGTAAAGTATCAAAACTGCATATGTTTGACTGTTTACGTGCTAATAAATCAATGGCGGCATGGGGCGTAGAAGCACGTGTACCGTTTCTTGATAAAGAATTTGTTGATGTTGCTATGCGTATCAACCCTGAAGCTAAAATGTGTAAAGATGGAAAAATTGAAAAACACATTTTACGTGAAGGCTTTGAAGGTTACTTACCTGATGAAGTGCTATGGCGTCAAAAAGAGCAATTTTCAGACGGTGTAGGCTACAGCTGGATTGATACCTTAAAAGAGTTTGTAAATGAGCAAGTGAGCGATCAAGAGCTTGAAAATGCGAAATTTAAATACCCTATTAATACGCCAGATTCAAAAGAAGCTTACTACTACCGTACTATTTTTGAATCGCATTTCCCTGGTGATGCATCAGCTAAATGTGTACCTCATGGTAAATCGGTAGCGTGTTCGACTCCTGAAGCACTTGCATGGGACGCATCGTTCCAAAACAACGCTGATCCATCAGGTCGTGCTGCCGGCGTTCATAACGACGCATATGCAAGCAAAGGTTAATACTCTTTGTTTAGCGAAGCGTAAGCCTAAATGGCTTACGCTTCGCTTTATAGAGCTCATTTCCACCGAATCTGTTTTTTATAGCCCTGCACATAACTTAAAAGGCTCAAGTGCTTTAATTGTTATTTATAAAAATGGGTTAACTTCAAAAACAATGCAATATATTGCATCACAATCAACTTACCCTGCTACCGTATTTTTAAATCAAAATGAGATAACTAAACGCCATTGTAAAATTCGTTGGTTTAACCAAACGAGTGAAATTAAACGCTGTGGACATGGTACTTTAGCAGCCGCTAATTTTTTAATAAAGCATTTTGGTTATTGCCCTGAAGTATTTACTTCAATGAGTAATGAGCGCTTTACTATAAGAGTAAAAAAACAACGCGCTCAGCTGTTACTAAAAAGCATAGAGCCTAAAAAAAGCAAGTTAGCTAAAGGTGAGTTACAAAGTGTGTTTTCATTAGCAATAAAAGCAGCCTACAGTACCGGCGACAAAAACGGTTATACGGTTGTGTTATTTAATGAAGAATTTAATAAAAAACTCGATAAAGAATTCGATAAAGCAGTTGAAAAAGACGATTTAAAAAGCGTACACGTTGATTTTAAAGCTTTATGTGCACTCCACAAAAATGCAGTAATTGCCCTTAGTATAAAAAATAAAGACAAAAAAAATGCCATAGCGCATTTTAGATACTTTGCACCCCAGTTTGGTGTAAATGAAGACAGTGCTACAGGCTCTGCGGTATCTGTTATTGCCCCCCTGCTATTTAGACTGTACGGTTTAAATAAAGCTATGCTTGTACAGCAGTCAAATAATGGCGCATTGCTAAACTATGAGTTTAACAATGCTAAAGTTGTCATTTACTAAACATATTAAGTAATGCTTAAAGCGGTCTTAATAAACACAGGGCAAAATAGTTACTATCGTCTTGCCATGTTTGCTCTAACTTTAAATTAGCTTGCGCTGCAAGCTGCTTAAACGACTCGAGCGTGTACTTGTGAGAGTTTTCTGTATGGATACTTTCGCCTTCTATAAAGTCTATTTGCTGATCATTTATAATCACGCTTTGAGTACGATTACTTACTAAATGCATTTCGATACGGCTATGTTGCCCGTTAAAGCGTGACTCGTGGCTAAAGTTATCTATATTAAATGTGCCGTTTAGCTCGTTATTAATACGTTGTAGTAAATTTTTATTAAAAGCAGCGGTAACTCCCGCCTTATCGTTATATGCATCAAGTAACACTTGGCGCTCTTTTACTAAATCAACCCCAATTAATACATAACCATTTACACCGCATAAGCGATGGAAATTATTCATAATCTCTATGGCTTTAACTGGGGCAAAATTACCAAGAGTAGAGCCCGGAAAGTACACCAAATTAGTTTGACTGTCTAAAGCGGTGTCTTTGGTTAGCTGTTTGACCATTTGGCTATGTGTAAAGTCTCCTAATAATGGCGAAATTGCCAAATCTGGAAATAATGGTGACAAATGTGCAAGTGAATAACTGAGCATCTCCTCAGATATTTCAAACGGTACAAAGGTTTTAACGTTTGCCATATGCGCTAATAAATAGGCTACCTTTTTACCCGAGCCACAGCCGGGCTCTATAATAGAGAGGTTTTCAGGTAGCATTTGAGCAATCGACTTCGAATGTTGCTCTAATATAGAAAGCTCAGTACGTGTAACATAATACTCTTGTAAGGCTGTTATTTGCTCAAATAATGCAGCGCCTTTATCATCATAAAAATATTTACACGGAAGCGTTTTTTGTTGTTGAGTTAATCCGCTTATCACGTCGTTTAGAAATTCAGTGTCGGTTATGTTGCTTTGCTTAATCGCTGTTACTTGGCTCATACTATATCCTTAGCTAGTCTTATCCCGCTGCACATCCACACTTGATGCGGGTAATAAAAATTACGGTATGTTTGTCGTAAATGGTTTTGAGGGGTAAACACACACCCACCACGTAACACCATTTGGTTATTCATAAACTTACCATTGTATTCCCCTGCTATTCCTTCAATAGGCTTAAAACCGGGGTATGGTAAATATGCACTGTTCGTCCATTGCCAACACGAATCAGTTAACTGATTTATTTCAGCATCACCTTTTGCTTGCGGTGGTGTTAGGTGGTGATTATTAATCTCTGTTGAAGGAGTATTTTTAGCTGCATATTCCCATTCGAACTCTGTAGGCAAGCGAGCTTTAACAAAATTAGCATAGGCGCTGGCCTCAAAATAACTAACATGACAGATCGGGGCATTTAAATTGAGAGGCTCTAATCCATAGTGTGTAAACTCAAACCATTCGTTATCTATACAATGCCAATATAATGGTTGCGTTAGAGCGTTGTTTTGTATATTTGCCCAACCGTCACTTAACCAATACTGTGGATTGCTGTATCCACCTGCATTTATAAAGTCTAAATATTCACCATTGGTGACCAATCTATTAGCAAAACTGAATGGATGAATTAATACTTGGTGTTTGGGGCGCTCGTTATCATATGCAAATTCATCGTAGGCATTTGTACCTATATTAATAATACCTTGCTCAAAATTTATAAAATTGAGAGGCTTAATATCTGCTGATTTGTTTTGGCTGTTTAAAGGCGATGTTTTATATTGCGGAAATAACGGATTTACTGAAAAGTTATATTTGATGTCCATAAGCATTAGTTCTTGATGCTGTTGCTCGTGGTGTAACCCAAGTTCAATAATATCTTTAATTTGTGGGCTAACTTCAGTTTTAAGTAATTCAACCACACAGCTATCTACATGCTCTCTGTAAGCTAGCACTTCATCTAAACTAGGCCTAGATAAACTACCTCGGTGCGCGCGCTTAAATTGCTCTCCAATCCCATTGTAGTAAGAATTAAAAAGCATTCTATAGTGAGAGTTAAACACAGTGTACTGCTTGCAATAAACACTAAGTAAAAACGTTTCAAAAAACCACGTCGTGTGCGCTAAATGCCATTTGCTTGGGCTGGCATCTGCCATAGCTTGTAATTGGCAATCTTCTACAGTGAGTACCTCGATAATAGCCAGGCTTTCGTCTCTAACGCTGTAAAAGCGTTTAACAAGTTCGTTTTGATTGGTATTGTTTAAAGCGCATTCACGCATAATAGTATTAATCCTTTGCCTATCTATTTATAAAATATAGCTTAGGGCATGCTGAGCTTTTTGGATTGAAATTTGTTCAATCTAGGGGCGATTAAATCGCGGCACGAGGTTTGTAACCTATTGGGCTAAGTAAAAACCGAGTAACAAAGAGTTAATCGTCCCTAGAAAGAACCCAAAGGGCAGTGTATGTTTGGTATTTATGCTGCGTTATCGCCTATTTATGGGGAATGACCACACTACATAGGCTCTGCCTTGCCTAAAAACCAAACATACTACTGTAAATTCAATCGCCAAAATTCAACATGCCCTAATGTTGTGTTAAATCATATTCATATTACAACTTGATTAAAGATGCTTATCAGCTTATAAATTTATACTAGCCCTAAAGGGAAATTTGCTCTTTGCTGCTCAGCTTTTAATTATTCTCACGTGTATGTAAGCATGCAGAATAACGCAGGAGCAGTTATCGAACCGTTAGGTTACAAACCTAGGATCGATTAAACAGCTCCTAAATTGAACAAATTTTAATCCTAAAAGATCAACAAGCCCTAGTATTTAAGCATTAATTAAGTTGCTTAAAAGTGATCTTTTTTTACTTAACTAAGTAAATTAATACTTTTAATAGCAAACTAAATTTTAACGTTCACTGAATTTATAATTTTAGGGCTTTTTAAATAAAAGAATCATTAATTTGGCTATATAAACAGCGTTTTAAATACAAATTCATTTACATTTAATATTTAACTCATACACTACTAGCTGTATGATCACTCTTCAAATTAGTTAGTCTTCAAATAATTACGGTATTACTTTTTACTTAATATTTAAAGGCTAATGTAATTCGATATGACGCCGAATTTATTTTGGCTTGTTAGGACAACTAAAGAGGTATTGCATGAAGGAAAATCATGACAAATATAGTATTGACAATACGGACTACACCGTAGGTCAGGACAACGTACAAAAGTGGGGGTTTGATATACACAACCCTGTTTTTGGAACTAGTGCGGGCCTGATTGTCATCTTTTTAATCGCCATACTTGTTACCGACCCACAAACTGCAAAAACAGCGCTTGATAGTATCAAGACCGATATTATTAATAATTTTGATGCCCTCTTTATGTGGGCTGCTAACTTCTTTGTACTCTTTTGTTTAGCACTTATTGTTTCTCCTTACGGGAATATTCGCCTTGGTGGTGATGATGCTAAACCTTCTCACTCTCGAGTTTCATGGCTTGCTATGTTATTTGCTGCAGGTATGGGTATCGGCCTTATGTTTTGGGGCGTTGCTGAACCGGTTGCTTACTTTACTGGTTGGTACGAAACACCACTTAATGTAGCCGCTAATACACCAGAAGCTGCAAAATTAGCAATGGGCGCAACTATGTTCCATTGGGGTCTTCATCCTTGGGCTATTTACGCTGTTGTTGGTTTATCTCTTGCATTTTTTACGTATAACAAAGGTTTACCGCTTTCTATTCGTTCTATTTTTTATCCTATATTAGGTGATAGAGCATGGGGTTGGCCTGGTCATATCATTGATATCTTAGCTGTACTTGCTACGTTATTTGGCCTTGCAACATCTTTAGGTTTAGGTGCTCAACAAGCCTCTGCAGGTATTAACCATGTATTTGGTACAGAAGGTGGCATTGGCTCTCAAATTCTAGTTATTGCGGGTGTAACACTTTTAGCCATTGTCTCGGTGGTTCGCGGTATTGACGGTGGTGTGAAACTGCTAAGTAATGTAAACATGTTAATTGCTTTCTCATTACTATTGTTTGTTTGTTTAGTGGGCTTTGCTGTAGCAATGGGTAATGTACCGACTACCGTGATGGGCTATGTAGAAAACATTATTCCATTGAGTAATCCTCACGGCCGTGAAGACGAAACATGGATGCATGGCTGGACTGTATTTTACTGGGCTTGGTGGATTTCTTGGTCACCGTTCGTAGGTATGTTTATCGCGCGTGTATCACGTGGTCGTACAATTCGTGAGTTCTTAATTGCGGTATTACTCGTCCCTACTGCTGTTACCATTTTATGGATGTCTATATACGGCGGTATTGCTATTGATCAAGTAGTTAATGGTGTTGGAGCACTAGGCACTAATGGTTTAACTGATGTCCCTTTAGCTATGTTCCAGATGTTTGATGCATTACCTCTATCTAATATCTTATCATTTATTGCGATTATATTAGTGTTAGTATTTTTTATTACGTCATCTGACTCAGGCTCATTAGTCATTGATTCAATTACAGCTGGCGGTAAAATTGACGCACCGGTGCCACAACGTATATTTTGGGCAACGGTAGAGGGCGCAATTGCAGCGGCCTTACTTTGGATTGGTGGTACACAAGCAATCGAAGCACTACAAGCAGGTGCTGTTTCTACAGGCTTGCCATTTACTATTGTATTGTTGTTTATGTGTTTAAGCTTAGTTTTAGGTTTACGAACTGAGCCTCGCCCAGTTAAATAATACTTTTAGTAAGTAATACTTTTAATTAGTAACGAAAGCGCCGCAATTTTTGCGGCGCTTTTTTATTTAACTATTTAAGGTTATATCCATTCGCTTAATAAAGTGATCTATTTTGTGGCAGGAAAAACTTCTCGATAGTAAGGCAAAATTTCTTTATTTAGTTGCTCTAAATGAGAAATTTTTAACGCAGCTAGCGTCAGGTTTAACCCTCAATATGATTAAAGTATTATTGCGTATTAGTATTATACCCACAACTCTGAGATTGGAGTATCTACACGGTAATGATGACTCAGTTGCGCTTGTAAAAGCTCAGCTGTGGCAAGTGCATCCGTTAACGCATTATGATTTTGGTACGCAGGTAGGGAATAACGCGCACGGCAATCTGTTAATCTGAGCGAGCCTAGTTTTGTATTAAATAATCGGCCTAATAAACCTTGCCTCTCTTTTAGTGCTCTTTTTTCTAGCTCCATTGTGTCAACAAGAGCAAACTCAATACCTTCTTTAAGCCTTAGTAATAACGCATTATTTAAAAAATGGCGTTCTATTGCGGCGTAATGTACCACGACAACTTTACCACTTAGCGCTTCAAGTAAAGGCTCAATAATTCGATTAAAGTCTGGGGCGTCATCGACCTCAGAGTGCGTTATTCTATGGATTAAAATAGACTCTTCATGCAGGTTACGTCTTGGTTGAACAACCCAATGCCGGCTGTGTTTGCAATAAATACGCTTTAAATTAAACGGCACTAAGCCAACACTCACAATATCGTCGTTCTGGCTATTTAAACCTGTTGTTTCAAAGTCCATTGCTACAAAAGGCACATCTTCTACTGCGGCTTTATCTTGGTTATAAGCACCTGCATAAAAGTGTTTTAGAAGTTTATTTTCGGTGTTGTTGGCAAGCTCGGTGTATCTAGTTTGCCAATCAACTGCTTTGTAATTACGCGGATTCATAGGCTACTTCACACCAGAATTTGCTGTGTAGCTAAATTTTAAATAGCTTTGTGCTTTTTCTAAAATAGCGAATGCCTCTTTCAAGTTTCGCTGTTCAAAAGGAGACAGTAAATGTGGGTCTAAGTCGTTATCAGGCTCTTCGCCCTTCTCTATTTGCCACGCTTGATGGCGAATTCGCATCATGGCAATATACTCAAGTGAATCACGTAAATCTTGCGCTTTACCCTGCGGTAATAGCTTAGCTTCAATAATATCTTCTAATCGCTCAAACGAGTTTTGTTTACGCGAACCAATAGCTAATGCGTGTACACGTATAACATCAGAAAGTGGTGCAGTACCTCTTCGTTTTAAGTTCATTGAACGCTTATGTTGGCCGTTATGCTCCATAACAAAGCCTTTAAAAAAGCCAAGAGGTGGTGTCCTATTTCGAGCATTTGCCGCCATATTTGCTAGAAATATACGATTCACTTTACTTTGTTTCGCTATAAATATTTTAAGCTCGTCGGCCCACTTGGTTTTGCCCCACACACCGTCTAAATCAAAAAATATAGAACTATTAAGTAGTGCTTGTGGTTTTGGCTCGGCTATCCAATCAGCAAATTGATCGAACCACTCTGAGCGAGTTTTACGCCATTTTTTAAACGACGCCATTATTTCTCCATCACAGTAGGTGTAACCACACTGCGCTAAGCCATCACACACAAAATCGGCAATATTTTGAAAGTACGCGTTATGTTTTTCATCGTCGTAACTGTCATCTAAAATTAGTGCGTTATCTTGATCAGTTACAATAAGTTGCTCGTCGCGAGCCATTGAGCCCAGTGCAATAAAACAATAAGGAACGGGAGGTGGACCAAACTTTTCTTCAGCTAATACCAGTAATCTTTGTTTAAAAGTACGTCCGATAACGGCCATGGCAGTACCAATCATGTGTGAATTTGCATCTTCGTTAACCATACGGACAAATACATTGGGTAATTGGCGTGCATAATGCGCTAAATCCTCAATTGTTTGTTGAGCAAGTATGCCGCGTACAAGTAATAAGCTGCTTTGCGATTCGTAACGTAAAATATCAGAGAGCGAGATAACTCCTATAGGACGTCTTTTTTGTACTACGGGTAAATGATGGAGATTATCTCTGAGCATGGCCAGTACCGCTTCAAAAATATAGTCATTAGCATCTAAAAGCACTAAGTTAGTAGACATAATCTCTTTTGCTTGTGTGTTAAAATCAAGCCCTTTAGCCACTACTTTTGAGCGTAAATCCCTATCGGTTATTATGCCAACGACTTGTCCATCATCTTCCTCAGGATCGTCGTTTATTGGTTTATTTACATCGGTTACCAAAACTGACGATACCGCCTCTTCGGTCATTAATTTAGCGATATCTTGTATTGTAGATGTTGCATCTACGGTGACTACATCTCTGTGAATTAATGATTTTACTTTAGCGGTTGTAAGGTCATTGCCATCAGCTTGTTCAACAATAGCTTGATGTAAACGCACGTTACCATCTGTTTCAAAGTAATCAGCAAACGCATCAAACTCATCACAGTAACGATTAAATAGCTCAACATTTATACAATAAACTAACGTATCTTCAAGAGCAGTTGCAGGAAAACGCACCTTACGGTTCATCAATAAACCCATTTGACCAAATATTCCTGCGATGGCCAAACGATTGTATAGCTCACCATTTCGGCGATACATTTCTACAGAACCACTTCTAATCACATACAAATCAGATATGTCTTGTCCAAAACTTAAAATGTCTGTTTTTGCTCTAAAATAAGCAACTTCTACTTGTTGAGCTAGCTCATTAAGCGCTTTTTGAGGTAAGTCATCAAAAGGAGGATGTTGTGCTAAAAATTGTGCGATTTCAACTTGTTCGGCTTGCATAAATCCCTTCCTGTATGCGCATTAAAATGACTAAATATGTTTTGCAGATTAACACTATCATCGGAGTGTGAAAACAATTACTGCACAATTTTGGGCACAAAAAAAGAGCCTAAATAGACTCTTTAAATATAATACTTATTGTAAAAATTTATTTACCGCGCTGAGCGTCTTTTTGGGCTTTTTTGGCTTCTTTACGTTGCTGTAAAACAGCTTGAGCCTCATTACCAATATGGCCTTCGCCACGGGCTTGCGCTAATTCTATTTGCTTTTGGCGCTCCGCAAAACGTGTCCGTTGCTCGTCTGTCACTTCTTCAATACAATGATGACAAGATACACCTTCCATGTATTCAGGCTTTAACTTTTCGTCTTCTGTAATTGGCATACGGCACGCGTGGCATTGATCATAAGAGCCCTTTTGTAAGTCGTGATCAACCGCAACGCGATTATCAAATACAAAACATTCGCCTTCCCACATGGTTTCTTCTTTTGGCACTTCTTCTAGATATTTTAAAATGCCGCCTTCAAGATGATAAACTTCGTCAAAACCTTGCTCTTTCATGTAGGCCGTCGATTTTTCGCAGCGGATACCACCGGTACAAAACATCGCTACTTTTTTATGTTTTTCAGGGTCTAAGTTTTCTTTAGCCCACTGTGGAAATTCGCGAAAAGTTTTAGTATTTGGATCGACTGCATTTTGAAATGTACCAATTTCAATTTCGTAATCATTACGTGTATCAATTAAAATTACTTCTGGGTCAGATATAAGTGCGTTCCACTCATTTGGCTTTACATAGCTACCCACAACTTTAAGCGGATCTACGCCTTCAACGCCCATCGTTACAATTTCTTTTTTTAGTTTTACTTTAGTGCGGTAAAACGGGCATTCATCATCGTAAGATTCTTTTGTTACGATGTTTTTTAAATTTGGTTGCTCATCAAGCCATGCTAATAAGTTGTCTATCCCTTCACGTTTTGCAGAAACAGTGCCGTTTATACCTTCGGCAGCGAGTAGTAAAGTACCGCGTACTTCATTTGCTTCCATCACTTCAAGCAACGGCTTACGGATAGCTTCAAATTCAGGTAAACCAACAAATTTATACAGCGCACATACTACAAAGTGCTCATTTGTTACATTATCTTTATGGACAGCCGTCATTTTATTTCCTATTTTGCTTTTTTAGCCAGTATTGGCGTTTACCGAATCGTAAATCCGGCGCATATGGGGCGCGTATTTTACGCTTTTTTAGTTTAATTGCAAAAAATAGCGCTATAGATTGGTTTTTACTGTTAGCGACCTATCTGTGTAAGCTATAATGCGCTGATAAATTTATAGACTTAATTTGCTCATTTTGGAGAAACACACATTGCAGTTTACTGATCTTGGGATTGATACACGCCTTGAAACACAACTAGCACATCAAGGGATCACCCAGCCCACCGATATTCAAGCGCATGCAGTGCCTACCGCACTTGCAGGGCATGACATTTTCGCTCAGTCTAAAACTGGGTCGGGCAAAACCTTGGCGTTTTTATTACCTGCTGTACAAAGGGTTATGAAACAAAAAGCACTCAGTAAACGCGATCCTCGTGTACTTATTGTTGCTCCTACTCGTGAGCTTGCTACGCAAGTATTTACTCAGCTGCGTTTATTAATTGCAGGCACAGCCATTAAGGCCGTAAAAATACTTGGTGGCGAAAACTTTAATGACCAAATAAAAGCACTTAGAAACGACCCACAATTCGTAGTTGCTACACCAGGGCGTTTAGCTGATCACATTACAAAACGTTCATTACAATTGAGTGGACTAGAACTGCTTATTTTTGATGAAGCCGATCGTATTTTAGATTTAGGCTTTACCGAGCAGTTAAAAATGATTAACGAGCAAGCTAATCACCGTTTACGTCAAACGTTATTGTTTTCTGCAACACTTGACCATGCTCAAGTAGATGCTCTATCACGTAACCTATTAAAAAAACCAAAGCAAATTACGCTAAGTGCAGCGAACGAGCAACATAGCGATATTAAACAAACTTTATATCTAGCCGATCACCTTGATCATAAAGAAGCGCTATTAGAGCACTTTTTGAATCAAGATGATGTTGGTCAATGCATTATCTTCACAGCAACACGTTCTGACACGAGTCGCTTGAGTGAAGCGCTTAATGCTAAAGGCTTCAAGTCTGTAGCGCTTGCTGGTGATTTAACACAAAATAAACGTTTAGATATAATGGATTCGTTTAGTCGCGAAAACTTTAAAATATTAATCACCACCGATGTTGCATCTCGTGGTTTAGATTTACTAAGTGTAACGCATGTTATTAACTTTGATTTACCAAAACACGCTGAAGAGTATGTACACCGCATAGGTCGTACAGGACGAGCTGGCTTTAAAGGTAACGCAATTTCATTAGTTGGCCCAAAAGATTGGGCAAGTTACTTAGCTATTAAAGCATTTTTAAATGATGAGTTAAAATTTGCGAGCGTAGAGGGCTTAAAAGCTAAGTTTAAAGGTTTAAAAGAGAAAAAGCCTGAGGCAACATGGGATAAATCTAAAGAAAAATCCGCCGCTGTTAAAAAGCCTGTATTTAAACGCAAAGCCAAACCTAAAAAGCCAACAGCACCAATTAAAGCACCAATGAACATTGATGGCGATACACCAATGCGCCGTAAAAAAAAGACTGAGCAGGAATAATTATGAGTTACCTAGGAACCACACAAACATTATTTGTAAAAGAAGTGAGTAACGAAGGTGCTTACTTAGATGGTCATGATTTAGGTGAAGTGTTTTTACCAAAACAAGAAATTAAACATGAGCTTGAAGCGGGCGATAGCATTAGTGTATTTATCTTTTTAGACAACGCTAACTTAGCAACTGCCACAACTAAAAAGCCACACGCACAAGTAGGTGAATATGCCCTGCTTCGCGTTAAAGAAATTAATAGTATTGGTGCGTTTTTAGATTGGGGTCTTGAGAAAGATGTACTAACCCCGTTTAACGAACAAAAACCACGCATGCAAGAAGGTCACTCATATTTAGTTCGTTTGTACCTTGATAATGCAAGCCAACGTATTTGTGCATCAAACAACTTTAATCGCTTCCTATCTAAAGATGAGCCGCAATATACTCACTTACAAGAAGTGGATTTAATTGTTGCTGGCAAAACAGATATTGGCTACAAGGTATTAATTGAAGAATCGCATTTCGGTGTTGTTTTTTATAATATGGTATTTAAAAGCTTATTTGTGGGTCAAAAGCTTAAAGGCTTCATTCAGAAAGTACGTGAAGATGGAAAAATTGATGTTGTATTAGAAAAACCAGGTATGGGAAAAGTAAGTGACCTTGGTGAAACTATTATGCAAAAACTAAAAAATGAAGGTGGTGTTATCCCATTAGGTGATAAATCTGAACCTGAAGCAATAAAAAAGATGTTTTCTACTAGTAAAGCTAATTATAAAAAAGCAATTGGTGGATTATTCAAACAAGAGTTGATAGATATTGAAGCGAAATCCATTCGCTTAAGATCTTAATTATAAATAATAGGCTGTAATTACTAATATTATCTGTTTGTAATTAACCTAAAATATACTTATAAGGCAATGTACATTGCGTATATTGCCTTGAATAATCAAGCACTTCACCTTTTGACTCTAGGTTAAGCGGTGCCAAACGAAAAACCTTCTTTTCGCATTCTATTTTTTTATCATCAAGCTTAGATATGCAATCAGTTACTGTTATATGCTGAGATGTAAGTGTATCCTCATTTTTGTAACACAGGTGGTGTGCATAATCTTGCATTGTTTGTTTAAAATCGAACATATTGACAGGGTAATTCGTGATTATATCTGTTACTGATGTAACATCATCATATGCTTTATTAGAAAAAAGATTTTTATTTACTGAAAAACCCGCAACAATAATAATTATAAAACCTAATAATAACTTCAAAACAAACCCCTACTACATTTCAATCCTAATAATGTAACATAAAATATACATGAGGTAAGGGCTTTTAGCACTATATTGCTGCTTTTTGTTAAATTATGCTATAGATCTATTAACATCACTAAGCACTTTTACGGGATCATCCGCCTGAGTAATAGGTCGTCCTATAACTAAATAATCACTTCCTGCATCTATTGCTTGCTTAGGAGTCATAATACGCTTTTGATCGCCAGCATCACTGCCTTCAGGACGTATACCTGGTGTTACAAGTTTAAAGTTCTCACCTAACTCTGCTTTTAAAGCTTTTGCTTCTTGTGCAGAACACACAACGCCATCAAGCCCTGCTTCCTTTGCAAGCTTAGCTAAATATATAACTTGCTCTTGAGCAGATTTATCAACGCCTAAACGCTTTAGTTCTGTTTCATCCATGCTTGTTAATACAGTAACCGCGATAAGTAATGGCGCTTTATCGCCAAATTGTTCCAGAGCCGATTTAGCTTTGCTCATCATTTCAAAACCACCAGAAGCGTGAACGTTTACCATCCACACACCCATTTTCGCAGCTGCAGTAACAGCTTTAGCTACTGTATTAGGGATGTCATGAAATTTTAAATCTAGAAAAACATCAAAACCTAAATCAATTAACTCTTTAACAAATGCAGGTCCAAAATAAGTAAACATCTCTTTGCCTACTTTAAGACGACATGTATCAGGAGAAAGTTGTTTAACAAAGTTTAAAGCAACCTCTTGATCATCGTAATCTAATGCTATAAGAATTTTTTTTGAGTGTTCGAAAGACATGACTATCCTAATGTATGGCTATAATACCAATCCGCAATAATACTTAATCAATTTGAGGACCAAATCTGACGCTAACTGCGTTAAAAATTTCTTATATAGAACAATAATATTACGAAATTTTTTGCCTTGTTATCGACACAATTTTCTTACCTCAAAACAGACCACTTAATTAAGCGAATTGATATAAAGTAATTGTATAAGTAGATTTAATGCAATAGTGCTAGCTGGTAATTTGAGAGAAGGTGTAGAGAAATTTATATAGACACAACATCAAAAAATTCCAACCCAGTAAACTCTCAGTTTAATTTGCTAAAATTATCATAGTTAAATCCGATATTATTTAAGGGGTTATTAAAATCCGTCTAAGCCTCGACTTGGAACAATGGTTTCCCAATGCTTACAAGAAGGGCAATTCCAATATATGGTGTAGCTTGTAAAACCGCAATGCTGACATTGGAAATCAGGTTTTGTAGCAATATAAGAGGTTACAAGCTTATCAATTTCATTAAGTACTTCTTTAGTATTTTTATTTTGGTCACCCATTAATTGCAGTAAAAAACTGAAACCACGAATAGTAGGTTGACGTTTTAAGCTATCAGTTAGAAATTCAAAGGCTTGTTTAGTGTGTCCTTGCTCAAGCAATGCTTGGCAATGTTTTATTTTAATTAATACACCGCCCTTTTCTAACAAGTCACTGACTAATTCATGAAATTGATGCGTTAAATTTAATTGTTTATAGCTGTGAGCTAGCTCATCAATAAACAACGGCGCAAACAAAGTGAATTGTGATACAAGCTCACGCCAGTAATAAATAGCTTTAACGTAATCTTCTTTCGCGTAAGCAACTAATCCTAACTCGTAAAGCGGACGTACGGCTTTATAATTTAAGCTAATCGCTTTTCTCATTAGTTGGGGTGTGTTATCACTTAAAGCTGATTCACAATAAAAATTAGCAATCGCTTTAAATTGTTGTTCTTTTGAAAATAGTTCGCTGTGGGCTTCAAACATGTTGATGCCTTTTTCCCATTCACGGGTTTGCGAATATAAAGTAATAATAGGGTCTAGCGCTTCTACATGGCCAGCCTTAACTAACCAAACTAAGTGCTCTTCTGCACTATCTAGTAGACCAGCCATTATATAATCTTCGGCAAGTTCTAAACGGCTAGTTGCAGCTTGTTGTTCATTTAAGCCTGGGTGTTTTAATAGAAGTTCATGAATTTTAATTGCGCGGTCTAATTCACCTCTACGGCGAAACATGGTGGCAAGTGTAGAATAGTGTTCAACAGAGTCAGCTGAAACTTCAAGCAAATTAATCAAGTGCTCTAAGCCTTGGTCTTCTTCTCTGTCGAGTAGAAACTTTAAGCCTTTGCTGTATTCAGAAGTGATCTGACGATTTAGTTGATGAGCTTGGTTTTTAGCACTGTTTTTACCCATAATCCAGCCGTAACCGGCGGCAACAGGTAATAGTAAAAACAAAAGCTCAATCATAGTTAGGTGTCTTTATTCGCGGCAAGCTTTTTTTTATCTTTTTCAGGCGCTAATTGCTTTTTTAAGCGGTAGTTTTGCCACTTTAATTGTGAAAACAATTTAAAGCTAATAAAACAACCCACTAAAACACCTAATAAAAAGCAGATACTTATTATTACAGCTAAAGGTAGTGTATTACTGGCTATAATATAATTTATTTGTACTAACTGTGGGTTTTGTGACCCTAATACAAATGCACTGATAAGGCATAGCGCAACCAGAATAATTTTTAATACCTTGAACAAGTAACTACTCCACTAAGTTAACTAGGCAATGCTTTCATTTACGCGGTCGCGTAATTCTTTGCCTGGTTTAAAATGAGGTACATGCTTTCCTTCCAGCTCAACTGTATCGCCAGTCTTAGGATTACGGCCTGTGCGAGGAGCGCGGAAATGCAAAGAGAAACTACCAAAACCTCTGATCTCAATACGATCTGAAGTAGATAATGAGCCGGCCATTTGTTCAAGAATTTCTTTTACAGCATTCTCAACATCTTTCACTGGAACGTGTGCGTGTTGTTCCGCAAGTGTTTCTATCAGTTCTGACTTAGTCATAGCGTTTCCTTAAAAAGAGATATAGGAAGGGCAAAAAATGCCCTTCCAACTAAAAACTAATTATATATTAGTCTTTTTGTGCATTTGCGAAAGCAGCTGCCATTGCGTTTTCAAACACTGGCTCTTCTTTCTTAAGCTTCTCTAGTACTTCTTTCTCTTCTGCTTCGAAAAGAGCTTTTACAGATAAGCTTAAAGTGCGGTTCTTACGATCAACACCAACGTATTTAACTTCAATCTCGTCGCCTACAGAAACAACAGTAGTTGCATCTTCAACGCGTTCTTGAGCGATATCAGCTACACGGATGTAACCTTCAACGCCTTCGATAAGTTCAACAGTTGCGCCTTTCGCATCAACTTCAGTCACTTTACCTTTAACAATAGCACCTTTTTTGTTTGCATCAAGGTAGTTATTGAATGGGTCAGCTTCGATTTGCTTAACACCTAGAGAGATACGTTCACGCTCTGGGTCAACTTGCAATACGATAGCAGTGATTTCGTCGCCTTTCTTGAATTCACGTACAGCTTCTTCGCCAGGTGTATTCCAAGAAATGTCTGAAAGGTGTACAAGACCGTCAATACCACCGTCAAGACCGATAAAGATACCGAAGTCAGTGATTGATTTGATCTTACCAGTAACTTGATCGCCTTTGTTTTGTAGACGAGCAAATTCCTGCCAAGGATTAGCAATACATTGCTTAAGACCAAGAGAAATACGACGACGTTCTTCGTCAATTTCTAAAACCATAACTTCAACAGTGTCGCCTAAGCTAACAACTTTTGAAGGATGGATATTTTTGTTAGTCCAATCCATTTCAGAAACGTGTACTAAACCTTCAACGCCTTCTTCGATTTCCACGAAACAGCCGTAATCTGTAAGGTTAGTAACACGACCAGAAAGTTTAGAACCTTCTGGGTAACGACCAGCGATAGCTGCCCATGGATCTTCACCAAGCTGTTTAAGGCCTAGAGATACACGAGTTTTATCTTTGTCGAATTTTAGAACTTTAACTGCGATTTCGTCGCCAACATTAACGATTTCTGAAGGGTGCTTAACACGCTTCCAAGCCATATCAGTAATGTGTAGTAGACCATCAACACCACCAA
The DNA here is from genome assembly GCF_040309305.1 of Pseudoalteromonas sp. RB2-MNA-CIBAN-0110. NCBI lineage: Bacteria > Pseudomonadati > Pseudomonadota > Gammaproteobacteria > Alteromonadales > Pseudoalteromonadaceae > Pseudoalteromonas > Pseudoalteromonas sp. RB2-MNA-CIBAN-0110. The sequence goes on from NZ_JBEOOQ010000003.1 coordinate 43,846, forward strand.
GGTCAACGAATGCACCGTAGTCAGTAAGGTTCTTAACGATACCTTTAACTTCTTGGCCTTCAACAAGGTTAGCAAGAAGCTCTTCACGTTCTTGTGAGTTTTCAGATTCGATAACTGCACGACGTGAAACAACAACGTTGTTACGTTTTTGGTCAAGCTTGATTACTTTAAATTCAAGCTCTTTGCCTTCAAGGTGAGTTGTGTCACGTACTGGACGAACATCAACAAGTGAACCAGGTAGGAAAGCACGGATTGAATCAACTTCAACTGTGAAACCGCCTTTAACTTTACCGTTGATAACACCAGTAACAGTCTCTTGCTCTTCACATGCTTTCTCAAGACGGATCCATGCTTCGTGACGCTTAGCTTTCTCACGAGAAAGAATAGTTTCACCGAAACCGTCTTCAATTGCATCTAGTGCAACATCTACTTCGTCGCCTACAGCAACTTCAAGTTCACCAGCAGCATTTTTGAACTGCTCTGCAGGGATAGCACTTTCTGATTTAAGACCAGCATCTACAAGTACAATGTTATTCTCGATAGAGATTACTGTACCTTTAACGATAGAGCCTTGCTCTGCTTCAAAACCCTTTAAGCTTTCTTCAAATAACTGCGCAAAATTTTCTGACATACGAATATACGTCTCATATATTAATACCAATAAGCAACCATGCTGCATGGGGTTGTTAAAATAGCACTGGCATCCTGCTGGCGCATAAAATGTGTTTAGCTTCGTTTAGGAAGCTTACCTTCAGAGATTGCAATATCCAATAAAGTTATTACCTTATCAAACACTTGCTGTGCATTGAGCTCGCTAGTATCAAGCTCAATAGCATCATCTGCAGGTACAAGCGGAGCAACGGCACGATTCATATCGCGCTCGTCACGAGCTTGAATGTCCTGTAATAGACCACTTAGTGTAACATCAAGACCGCGCGTATTCAACTCAACAAAGCGTCTACGAGCACGCTCTTCTGCACTTGCTGTTAAATATATTTTTAACGGCGCATCTTGAAAAACCACAGTGCCCATATCACGGCCATCGGCAATTAAGCCGTTTTCAGTGCGAAATGCACGCTGGCGACGTAATAACGCTTCACGAACGCGAGGTAATGCTGCAACCTTTGACGCTGCAGCGCCCACTTCTTCATTACGAATAGTAGTGGTTACATCTTCGCCTTCTAAAATAACTTTTCCTGCATTAGTTTGGCTATCTACCAAAAACTGCACATCTAAATTTGCAGCAAGAGGGACAAGCCCTTCTTCATTGTCTAATGCAATTTGGTGATGAAGTGCAGCTAAAGATAAAACGCGATAAATCGCACCGCTATCTAATACATCCCACCCTAACTTGTCGGCTAACAAGCGACAAACAGTTCCTTTACCTGAACCACTTGGGCCATCAACGGTGATCACGGGCATTAATAACGCCTGCATTTAAAACCTCCTGCAATGCACACCTAAATAAACCGCGACATTATACGTCAGTTATTAAAATATATCTGCTATTAGTGTGTAACTTTTGTAATTACTTCTAATTAGCTTATTCACTGACTGACGCTAAAACATTGAAAAATGTAGGAAATGTTTTATAGGTACACTTTGGATCATTAATCGTTATTGGCTTTCCACCAACGGCAACCATTGCAAAACACATGGCTATACGGTGATCGTCGTAAGTGTCTATTGCTACATCGTTGAAGTGTTTAGGCGGTGTGATTTCTATAAAGTCATGCCCTTCTACCACTTCTGCACCTACTTTTCTAAGCTCAGTTGCCATCGCATATAAACGGTCTGTTTCTTTTACTCGCCAGTTATAAATGTTACGAATGGCAGTTGGGCCTTTAGCGAAAAGAGCAACAGTTGCAAGGGTCATAGCAGCATCAGGAATTGCATTAGCGTCAATATCTACGCCTTTTAATTCGCCTTTGCGAACAACTAAACGCTCATCATACCAATCGATTTTCGCGCCTACTTGCTCCATTACTTTAGCAAAGCCTATATCACCTTGAACTGATTTAGCACCCACGCCTTTAATTTCAATCTCGCCGCCAGCAATTGCAGCCGCAGCAACAAAGTAAGAAGCAGAAGATGCATCGCCTTCAACCATAATTCGTTCGAGTGATTGATACTGTTGACCACCTTTAACTTTAAAAGTTGCATAATCACTGTGTTCAACATTAACACCAAAACGTGCCATTACATCAAGCGTAATATCAATATAAGGTTTAGATACTAAAGTACCTTTAATAGTTATCGTTGTATCACCGCTAAATAATGGCGCTGCCATTAATAGAGCCGTTAAAAATTGACTTGAAATACTACCGTCAATTTCAACCTCACCACCTTTTATTTGACCACCTACAATTTTAAGTGGTGGATAGTCTTTGTGTTTTGTATAGGTAACATCACCACCAAGCGCTTGTAGAGCATCAACCAAGTGCCCTATCGGACGCTCTTCCATACGTGGCTCGCCAATTAGCTCATACTCACCAGCAACGGCAGCAAGTACAGCCGTTAAAGGTCTGTAAGCAGTACCTGCATTACCTAAAAACAAGGGCTCAGTAGGTGTATTAAACACACCACCAACTCCCTCTACGGTCGCTACAGTGTGTTCATCATTTAAAGTTACATTTACACCTAATAACTTTAAAGCACCCAGCATATGGCGTATATCGTCACTATCAAGTAAGTTTTCTACAACGGTGGTACCGTTTGCCAGTGCTGCTAATAATAAAATTCTGTTCGATAGACTCTTTGAACCTGGTAGGGTTACCGTACCATTTACTTTAGAAATAGGTTCTAAACGGAGCTGCTCCATTAGCTGTGCTCCTTTGCAAATGCAGCCATAAAATCTACAAGTGCTTGAACACCTTCAAGAGGCATAGCGTTATAAATACTTGCGCGCATACCGCCCACAATTCTGTGACCTTCAAGTGCAAGTAAACCGGCCTCGTTCGATTGAGCAACAAATTTGCTATTTAAGCTTTCATCGTTTAACCAAAATGGAACATTCATGCGTGAGCGGCAATGTTTAGCGACTATATTTGAATAAAAATCTGAGTTATCGATAAAATCATACAGTAAATTTGCTTTAGCAATATTTTGTGCTTCCATGGCTTTTACCCCACCATTGCTTTCAAGCCATTCAAATACTTCAGCCGCTAAATACCATGCAAAGGTAGGTGGGGTATTAAACATACTGCCCTGCTTTGCTTCAAGTGCGTAATCTAAAATACCGGGCTTTGGCAAACCTTCGCGCTCAAGTAATGCTTTACGAACAATAACAATTGATATGCCCGATGGACCGATATTTTTTTGCGCACCAGCGTAAATCAAATCAAATTTATTAACGTCTATCTCACGCGATAAAATAGTTGAAGACATATCAGCAATAATCGGAGCTGTTGGGTGGCTTGGTACATCAAAAATCTCTAAGCCATCGACAGTTTCATTAGGGCAATAGTGGATGTACGCAGCGTCTTCTGGCAATTCCCAGTCAGCAACGTCTTTAATTGAAAACTCACCATCAGCATCATTACGGACATCCGTAAAAGACGTTTGAGTAAACTTATTCGCTTCATCTCTGGCGCTTTTCGACCATACGCCATTCTCGCAATAAAACGCTGTTTTGCCTTCTTGGTGTAAGTTTAATGGCACAGCACTAAACTGGCCACGACCACCACCATGCATAAACAGCACTTCAAATTCATCACTAATATTCATTAGGCGACGAAGGCTAGCTTCACATTTAGCTGTAAGCGCTAAAAACTCTTTACTACGATGGCTAATCTCCATCACAGACACACCTAGGTCTTGCCAATCTAGAAACTCTTTTTGCGCCTTTTTCATAACCGCTTGCGGGAGCATAGCTGGCCCCGCACAAAAATTATATTTACTCATTACCTTTGCCTCATTCCAGTAATTTAACTACTAAGCATGAACATTTAATACCAATCCGCTAAACCTTTAAAATTTAATGAATAATACCAATCCGCAATAATACTTAATCATTTTGCGGGGCTAAACGTGTCGCTACTTGCGTTAAAAAATTCTCATTTAGAACAATTAAATAGCGAATTTTTTGCCTAGCTATCAACACGTTTTTCCACCCTCAAAATAGATCTCTTAATTAAGCGAATTGGTATGAGTATAATTTCACACCCTATTAATTTTTTTCAACAACATTAAAAAAAGCGGCCAAGGCCGCTTTTTCAATATCAATTATTCTGAAGGAGGATTATCATCCGCTACTTCATCAATAACCGTATCTACTGTTTCAACGTCTTCAATATCAATTAAGTCACTTTCTGTAACTTCAATCTCTTCTATACGTTGTAAACCAACTACTTGCTCTCCGTCAATAGTTCTGATCAAAATAACACCTTGTGTGTTACGTCCAACCGTTGAAACTTCATTAACGCGAGTTCGTACTAAGGTACCACGATTCGAAATAATCATTATTTCATCGTTGTCATCAACTTGCACAGCACCAACAACAGCACCGTTACGTTCACTCACCTTAATTGATACAACACCTTGTGTTGCACGGCTCTTAGATGGGTAATCTTCAAGTTGTGTACGCTTACCGTAACCATTTTCAGTTACCGTTAGAATGGCACCGTCAGTTTTTGGTACAATTAACGATACTACGCGTTGCTCGTCTGGCATTTTAATACCACGAACACCTGTAGCAGTACGACCCATTGGGCGAACACCTTTGAAGCGAATCTCAGGGTTACCTTCTTCGTCTAATACTGGGTTGCCGTTTTCATCAACAACTGTTGTTTCTTCAGCTTCTTTGAAGCGTACAACTTTACCTGCATCAGTGAACAACATAATTTCGTTGCTACCATCGGTAATATCAACACCAATCAAGCTATCGCCATCATTTAAGTTAACAGCAATAATACCGCTTGCACGTTGACGACTGTAAGCCGTTAATGGTGTTTTCTTAACTGTACCGAATGCAGTTGCCATAAAGATATATTTATCTTCTGCGTACTCGCGTACTGGCAATATAGCAGTTATACGTTCATCAGCTTCAAGTGGTAACAAGTTAACAATTGGCTTACCGCGCGCTGCACGACTTGCTAGTGGTAACTGATACACTTTAAGCCAATATAAACGACCGGCCGTAGAGAAACATAAAATAGTATCGTGTGTATTTGCAACTAACAGACGTTCAATGAAATCTTCATCTTTCATCTTCGTTGCTGACTTACCTTTACCACCACGACGTTGTGCTTCGTAATCAGACAATGCCTGATACTTCACATACCCTTCGTGAGAAAGCGTTACAACAACGTTTTCTTCAGTAATTAAGTCTTCAAGGCTGATATCGTGAGCCGCTGCATTAATCTCAGTACGACGTTCGTCGCCATACTGCGCTTTAATTTCAACTAGTTCGTCACGAATAACTTCCATTAAACGCTCAGGTGTTGCCAAAATATAAAGTAGTTCAGCAATTAACTCTAATAACGCTTGATATTCAGTTAAGATTTTTTCGTGTTCAAGACCAGTAAGCTTGTGTAAACGCAAATCTAGAATTGCTTGAGCTTGTTGCTCAGAAATATAGTATTGACCGTCGCGAATACCTAAATCATCAGCAAGCCAATCTGGACGGGCTACATTATCTTCGCCTGCTTTTTCAAGCATACCTTGTACATGACCTAATTCCCACGGACGTGCAGTTAAAGCAATTTTAGCTTCAGCAGGTGTTGGGGATTTACGAATAAGCTCGATAATTGGGTCAATGTTTGCAAGCGCAATTGCTAAACCTTCAAGAGTATGAGCACGGTCACGCGCTTTGCGTAAATCAAACACGGTACGACGAGTTACTACTTCACGGCGGTGAATAATAAACTCTTCAAGCATTTCTTTTAGATTAAAACACTTAGGTTGGTTGTTAATTAATGCAACCATATTCATACCAAACACAGTTTGTAACTGAGTTTGTGAATACAAGTTATTTAAAATAACTTCGCCTACATCACCACGTTTAATTTCAATAACGATACGCATACCGTCTTTATCTGATTCATCACGTAGTGCACTAATACCTTCAATTTTCTTATCTTTAACAAGCTCAGCAATTTTTTCAATTAAACGGGCTTTATTAACTTGATAAGGAATTTCGTGAACGATGATTGTTTCACGGCCTGTTTTTTCATCGGTTTCGACGTCGGCGCGTGCACGCATGTACACTTTACCACGGCCAGTTAAATAGGCTTGTTCAATGCCTTTTTTACCGTTGATAATTGCAGCCGTTGGGAAATCAGGACCAGGAATATAATCCATTAACTCTAAAATAGTTAAATCAGGATTTTGAATAAGTGCCAAACACCCGTTCACAACTTCAGTTAAGTTATGTGGTGGTATATTTGTAGCCATACCTACTGCAATACCCGACGAACCATTCACTAATAAATTAGGGACTTTCGTAGGTAACACGTCAGGGATGAACTCAGTGCCGTCGTAGTTAGGAACGAAATCAACCGTTTCTTTTTCAAGATCGGCTAATAACTCATGCGACATTTTTGCCATACGTACTTCTGTATAACGCATTGCCGCTGCTGAATCACCATCAACCGAACCGAAGTTACCTTGGCCATCTACAAGCATGTAACGTAGTGAGAATGGCTGAGCCATACGAACTATCGTGTCATAAACTGCACTGTCGCCGTGTGGGTGGTATTTACCGATTACGTCACCGACCACACGGGCCGATTTTTTGTAAGGCTTGTTCCAGTCATTACTAAGCTCGTTCATTGCAAACAAAACGCGGCGATGAACAGGTTTTAAGCCGTCACGTACGTCTGGTAATGCACGTCCTACTATTACGCTCATTGCGTAATCTAAGTAGGAGTTTTTTAACTCGTCTTCAATATTGACTGGCAGAATTTCATTGGCGAGATCAGTCATTTGATATCACATTCCTTCAGTATCAGCTCTCAACAACCCGGTATTGGGTATTAAGAGTATTGTTATTATTTCTAACAGCCATGCTATCACAATTAATTTTAATTTACAGGCGCAAAACTTTGCGATTTATCAATTTAGCCCTATATAATGGCCTCAGATTGACGAGGAAGTATTTTATGACCGAACATCAAAATGTAGATCACGCAGAAATAGCAAAATTCGAAGCCATCGCTGAGCGTTGGTGGGACCTAGACGGAGAATTCAAACCTCTTCACGAAATTAACCCGTTACGTTTAGACTTTATAGCAAACAAAACGCAAGGCTTATTCGATAAAGAAACACTCGACGTTGGCTGTGGCGGCGGTATTTTAAGCCAAAGCATGGCGCGTATGGGTGCAAAAGTAACTGGCATCGATATGGGCCAAGAACCTTTAACTGTTGCTAAGTTGCACAGTTTAGAAACTGGCGTAAATGTAGATTATATAAAAGTGCCTGCAGAAGAGTTTGCAACACAGTACCCTGAGCGCTTTGATGTAATAACGTGTATGGAAATGCTTGAGCACGTTCCCGACCCAGCATCTATCATTCATGCTGTAGCTGCACTTGCCAAACCAGGCGCGGACGTGTTTTTTTCAACCCTGAACAAAACACCTAAAGCATATTTATACGCGATTGTTGGCGCTGAAAAACTCTTAAAAATGGTGCCTGAAGGTACACACGACCATAAAAAGTTTATAAAGCCTGCACAGCTTATTGCATGGGCAGAGCAAGCCGGTTTAAAAGTTCGTGCAAGTACAGGGCTTTCTTATAACCCACTATCAAAGCAATATACGCTCAATAGTGACGTTAGCGTAAATTACATACTTTATTTTGAGAAGTTAGCTTAATGGCTAACTCTCAAGCCCCCCTACCCCTTATTGAATACGATGCATTTTTATTTGATTTAGACGGCACCCTACTCGACACCGCTGATGATTTAGGTGCCGCTTTAAACGCAGTTCTTATTAGCAATAAAATAAAACCTGTTAGTAGTGATATATACCGTCCTGCCGCATCTAACGGCGCAGGCGCATTATTAGAGGCTGGTTTTAAAGAATTATGGGCTAAACAACCCCAAAGCGAGCTTATAAAGCAATTAGTTGACGAGTACGCCACAAACATAGTAAATCACACTCGTTGCTTCAGCGGAGTTGAATCGTTACTTATCGCCCTTGATCAGAAAAAGATCAAATGGGGGATCATGACTAATAAACCAGAGTTTTTAACCGATCCTTTAGTGGCAGCTATTCCCGCATTAAAAAATGCCAGTGTAGTAATAAGTGGCGACACATTAGCTGAAGCTAAGCCATCACCTTTAGCACTGCTACATTGTGCAAAGCTTATGCAGGTAGAACCAAGCCGTTGTTTATACATTGGTGATGCACAGCGTGACATACAAGCAGGCAAAGCGGCAGGTATGCATACCGCAACGGCACTTTGGGGTTACATCCCAAGTATTGATGAAGCCAACAGCTGGAATGCTGATTTTAACTGGCAAAGCCCAATTGATGGTTTTAACCATATATAGTGCTATGTTAATTATTAAACACTATATATTGTGATTGTGTTAGTTTTCACACAAAGCTTGCTGATAAAAAAAGCAGTCAAAATTTATTTTTAAAATGCGTAAATTTAGCAGATCATTAGTTGATTTTTGCATATTTCAACTTAAATGATTGTTCGAAGGTGAGTGTCTACTAACACAAATGCGTTATCCCAAAGTTATCCACAAACAGGGGCAATTATGTCCCTTGCAAAACAACTCAGACCACACTATCTTGTGATCTCTAAATTGAACAACACCAGATATTGTGGCCAAATGTTATTCAATTAAATTCGCCAATACGGTGAAACCTATAATAAATGAGTATGTACCTTGCTTCGGCGAGGCATAAAGCATTGGTCAAAATACATAATTCCCAAGGAATACAGGCAAATGAACCAACAGTTATCTGTAAGCAAACGTGACGGGCGCAAAGAGCCTCTTGATCTGGATAAGATCCATCGCGTTATTGAATGGGCCGCCGAAGGTTTAAGCAACGTTTCGGTTTCGCAAGTTGAATTAAAATCGCACATTCAGTTTTACGACGGTATTCGTACTAAAGACATTCACGAAACCATCATTAAAGCAGCAGCGGATCAGATTTCAAAAGAATCGCCTGATTATCAATACTTAGCTGCACGTTTAGCTGTATTCCATTTACGTAAAAAAGCGTACGGTCAATTTGAGCCACCACGTTTATTTGACCACGTAACAAAAATGGTTGGCGATAAACGCTACGATGCTCACTTATTAGTAGATTACACAGAGCAAGAATTAGACGAGCTTGATGCATACCTTGATCATTCTCGCGATCTTAACTTTAGCTACGCGGCTGTAAAACAGCTTGAAGGTAAGTATCTCGTTCAAAACCGTGTATCGGGTGAAATCTACGAAAGTGCACAGTTTTTATATATTTTAGTAGCAGCGAGCTTATTCTCTGACTACCCACGTGAAACACGCGTTTCTTACATTAAGCGCTTTTACGACGCAGTATCGTTATTTAAAATATCTCTACCAACGCCAATTATGTCGGGTGTACGTACACCTACTCGCCAGTTTAGCTCGTGTGTATTAATTGAATGTGGCGATAGCCTTGATTCAATCAATGCAACGTCGTCAGCTATTGTTAAATACGTTTCACAACGCGCAGGTATTGGTATTAATGCTGGTCGTATTCGTGCGCTAGGTAGCCATATTCGTAACGGCGAAGCGTACCACACAGGTTGTATTCCTTTTTATAAGCACTTTCAAACAGCTGTTAAAAGTTGTTCGCAAGGTGGTGTACGTGGCGGCGCTGCAACATTGTTCTACCCGCTTTGGCATTTAGAAGTAGAGAACCTACTTGTACTTAAAAATAACCGTGGTGTAGACGACAACCGCGTTCGTCACCTAGATTACGGCGTACAGTTTAATAAACTAATGTACTCTCGTTTAATTAAAGACGACTACATTACGTTATTTAGCCCATCAGATGTGCCAGGCCTTTACGATGCATTTTTTGAAGACCAAGCTGAGTTTGACGCGCTTTACGTAAAATACGAACAAGACGAATCGATTCGTAAAAAACGCATTAAAGCCATTGAGCTTTTCTCTATGTTTGCGCAAGAGCGTGCAAGTACAGGTCGTATTTATTTACAAAATGTGGATCACTGTAATACACACAGCCCGTTCATTGCTAAAGTTGCGCCTATTCGCCAATCTAACTTATGTTTAGAAATTGCATTGCCAACTAAGCCACTTAATAACGTAAATGACGAAGAAGGCGAAATTGCCCTTTGTACACTGTCTGCGTTTAACTTAGGTGCAATAGAATCACTTGATGAGCTTGAAGAGCTAGCTGAACTTGCAGTACGCGCACTTGATAACTTACTTGATTTCCAAGACTACCCAGTACCGGCTGCTAAAAATGCAACTATGGGTCGTCGAACGTTAGGTATAGGCGTGATTAACTACGCATACTACCTAGCTAAAAACGGTAAACGTTATTCAGATGGCAGCGCAAATGCATTAACACATAAAACCTTTGAAGCTATTCAATACTACTTGATGAAAGCATCAAACGAGCTTGCTAAAGAGCGTGGTGCCTGTCCTAAGTTTAACGAAACAACGTATTCACAAGGCATTATGCCAACAGATACGTACAAACGTGATTTAGATAAAATTTGTGATGAGCCACTTCATCTTGATTGGGATACACTACGTGCAAATATTAAAGAGCACGGTATGCGTAACTCAACACTAAGTGCGTTAATGCCATCAGAAACATCGTCGCAAATCTCTAATGCAACAAATGGTATTGAACCACCACGTGGACATATTAGCGTTAAAGCAAGTAAAGACGGTATTTTAAAGCAAGTTGTTCCTGAGTATGAGCGTTTAAAAGATCAATACGAGCTACTGTGGGACATTCCATCAAACGATGGTTACTTGCAGCTTGTTGGTATAATGCAAAAATTTGTAGACCAAACAATTTCTGCAAATACAAATTATGATCCAAACAAGTTCGAAGGCGGTAAAGTACCTATGCAAGTCTTATTAAAAGACTTACTAAGCGCGTACAAACTAGGTGTTAAAACCTTGTACTACCACAATACTCGTGATGGTGCCTCAGATATGCAAGAAGATACTCCAGAAGTGGAAGATGATGATTGTGAAGGCGGCGCGTGTAAAATATAACTGCTGATTTTTATTTTAAGCGGGCATTTAGCCCGCTTTTTCTGATAGTTTTTTGAGTGATAAACATGTCTTATACTACTTTTAGCCGAAACCATAATAACCAAATGCAAGAGCCAATGTTTTTTGGCCAAACTGTAAACGTATCTCGTTACGACCAACAAAAATACCCTATTTTTGAAAAATTAATCGAGAAGCAACTGTCTTTCTTTTGGCGTCCTGAGGAAGTAGATGTAAGTAAAGACCGTTTAGACTTTCAAGCGTTACCCGATCACGAAAAGCATATATTTTTAAGTAACCTAAAATACCAAACTCTACTTGATAGTGTGCAAGGTCGCTCGCCAAACGTGGCCCTACTTCCCATTGTATCGCTACCAGAGCTTGAAACATGGATAGAAACGTGGGCATTTAGTGAAACGATTCACAGCCGCTCATACACACATATTATCCGTAACGTAACACAAGCACCTGAACTTATTTTTGATGATATTGTTAGCAACGATAAAATTAGCGAACGTGCCGATGCCGTAACTAAATACTACGACGACTTAATCAACTCTGTATCGCTTTACAATTTATATGGTGAAGGCAAACACGAGATTAACGGTAAAACTGTTATCGTGAATTTGTTTGAGCTTAAAAAGAAACTTTACCTGGCTATGATGTCGGTAAATATTCTTGAAGCGATTCGCTTTTACGTAAGCTTTGCATGTTCGTTTGCGTTTGCTGAGCGTGAATTGATGGAAGGTAACGCTAAAATCATCAAACTTATTGCGCGCGATGAAGCACTTCACCTTTCGGGTACTCAGCATATTTTAAACATTATGCAAGACGGTAAAGACGACCCAGAAATGGCGATTGTTGCAGCCCAGTGCCGCGACGAAGCGATTAAAATGTTTGTTGATGCTGCAGAGCAAGAAAAAGAGTGGGCTGAGTATTTATTTAAAGATGGTTCAATGATTGGCTTAAATAAGCATATTTTATGTCAGTACGTTGAATACATTACTAATGCACGTATGACTGCCATTGGCTTGCCAGCACAGTTTGAAAACAACAGTAACCCTATCCCATGGATAAACTCGTGGTTAGTGTCTGATAACGTGCAAGTAGCGCCTCAAGAAGCAGAAATTAGCTCATACCTTGTTGGTCAAATAGACTCTCAAGTTGATGCATCAGAATTTGGTGATTTTGATTTATAATGAGTGACAAGTCTACTGCAAGCATAACGCTTGCAGAAAACAGCCAGTGTATAGAATTTACCGCTGGCTGCCCTTCTCTTTTACAGTGCTTAGAGTCCATGAAAATAGACGTCGCATTCCAATGCCGTGAAGGTTACTGCGGCGCTTGTAGAGCAACGTTAGTGTCAGGTAGTGTTGAATATAACGAAGAGCCACTTGCGTTTGTGCGCGAAGGCGAAATACTCCTGTGCTGCTGTAAACCCAATGGCAATGTAAGTATTAATTTAAAGTAGTCTAAACGCTAAATACAGTTTATAAACGCCAATCTAATTGCTTAATACCCGATAACTAGCTCTTTAGCTTATTTACGTATCACTGAACGAGCTTTACACGCATTGAAACTGATGCGCTACGCCCTAAATTATCAACCACTCTTACGTCAAATTCGCCTACTTGCGGGTGCCAGAAAAAAGGCGTATCTCGCTCTACTTTACCAACAAAGCTGTTATCTACAAACCAATATAAAATACGTGAATCTGTATCTGTGATTGCGCTAAAAGGCAGGCCTTCTTGCTTCAATTTACTGGCTCTTATCGTGTAGCTAATTAAATTACTCGGGGATGTAATACTCGGTGCTGAGCCTCGTGTACTCGTGTCATTAATTAAGCATGAATCTAAATAAGGTGGAGGCTGGCGTTTAACAATGCCTGCTTGTTTAAATAATCTGACTAAGTCAGATGGCCAAAATTCATAAACTGCCTTTGTAGTTGTAGATTCAACATACTGACAAGCACGTAATCCCGATACTTTATCAATATAAATTTCACGATGTACATCGGACACTTTAATTGGCGACTTACCTGGAATAAAAAGCCCTTTTTCTGTTTTAGGGCAATGCACATTAGGTAAATCACCTGTTGTTGAACAAATATCTACTTCTGTAATATTTAAACCACCTGGTTTTATATTGCCTTTGATTAAGCCGTAACTATCTAATGAACGTATTATTTCAAAAAATACAGGCGCGGCTGCTTGTCGCCCAATAAAAGATGGGTGCCCTTCTCCTGAGAAATTACCCACCCATGTAGCTAAAACATACGGACCAACAATACCTACTGACCATGCATCGCGAAAAGCAAATGAAGTACCTGTTTTCCAATATACAGGGTATGATTGTCTTCTTTCTTTTTGAAATGAGATTTCATCAACTGCACTATTTTCACTTAGCATTTGTAAAGTCAGGTAGGCTGCCTCTGGGCTGATGAGTTGCTTGATATGATTGTTTTGATTATTTGGGTTGTTTTCGTTAATAACAGTGGCGTCTTTTTTTAATATAACTTCATCCTTATACACCCCTAAATTAGCTAACATGGCGTATAACTTAACGAGCTCTAGCATCGTTACTTCACTGCCGCCCAGCGCAAGCGCTAAACCATAAAACTCTTTGGGCTGAAGCTTTTTAATATCGGCTGCAACGAGTAAATCGTATAGCCCAACTTTTTGTAAGCGATACATCAAATTAACAGCAGGCACATTACGGCTCAGCACTAGCGATTCAGTAGCCGATATAGGCCCTAAAAACTGCTGATCGTAATTCTCTGGTGTATATCCTCCAAAGCGTTTGGGGGCATCTTTTACAAGCGTTAATGGATGAATTAACCCTTCCTCTATAGCAAGCGCATAAATAAATGGTTTAAGGGTTGAACCTGGTGAACGTTTAGCTCTTACACCATTTACTTGACCGCTAATGTCATTATTAAAAAAATCCACAGAGCCTAATTCAGCAACTACTTCCATAGTTTTATAATTTAGTAAAATAGCAGACGTATTACTAAGCCCGTCTCTATGCCTGCGATTAATGTAATTTCTTGCATGGCGCTGAAGTAAGTTTTGTAAATTAAGGTCTATCGACGTTTTATATTCTCCAGGCTTTAGGTGCGGGTACTCGCTTTGTAAATTATTAATAAAATGTGGGGCTTCAAAAGGCAAGTCTGAAGAGGCATATACCTTTATCGGTAATTGCATAGCTGCTCGCCAGTGTTTATCGTCTGGGTACTTTTCAAGCCAACGAGTAAACAGTTTTTTTCTTGTTTCTAGCAATACCAGTTTAGCCGATTTTTTAATGGGATTTCGTTTGGTTGGGTTTTGCGGGATTAAGCTAAGTAATAATGACTCAGGTAAATTAAGATCAATAGCTGGTTTCTTAAAATAAATTAAACTGGCTGCACCAACACCTTCAATATTTGATCCATAAGGCGCTAAGTTAAAATACGCCTCGAGTATTTGGTTTTTACTGTAGTGTCTCTCAATTTGTAACGCTCGAAGTATTTGTTCTACTTTTCCAAAAATAACATGCGTGTTCATCCCAAAGTGCAACCGGGCTACTTGCATTGTTATTGTTGACGCACCGACTCGGTGACTTCTTTTAATATAGCTAGTATAAAACGCATTTATTAAAGCAATAAAATCGACACCAATATGCTCATAAAAGTCTTGGTCTTCATACAGTAAAGTAGCTTGTTGAACGCTCAAAGGGATTTTATCTATTGGCGTCCATAATCTATATCTATCGTCTGCGGCTAAATTTAAACGAAGTAATTTATCACTGCTATCGTAAAAAGCCGTTGAGTAAGCATTGGGCTGGGTAATATCAGGCTTTGGAGTAAATAAATACAACAGCACTGCAAGCAGTGCTGTTGTAAAAAAAGCTGTTTTTATTATAAAACTAAGCTTTTTATTTAGCGGCGGTAACATCAAAACGACCCGATTTTGAGTGCGCTTTAATACTTAAATCATACATAGATTCAGCATAAGCCGATGGCACTACAAAGCTGCCAGATGCAGTAGCCTTAATCTTGTAAGTAAGCTCAGTCATGCTATCGCCAAAGCTGCCATACAATATAACGCGATCCTCTCGTATATCTTTATAATCAGAGGTCCAGCGATTATAACTATTGCGAACGCTGTCTCTGAGTACTTCAAACCCACCAGGTAGTAAATCAATAACAGCAACATCCGAAATATTTTTACCCGTTGTACTACGCACTCGTAATACAACGTTTAGTTCTTGACCTTGAACAGCGGTGGTTATCACATTACCTTTATCGTCTTGGTATTCTCTGACAACTTCTAAACCATTACTTAATGGCTTTTGTGGCACGTTTGTATCAAAACCAGCTTGGCTCATCATGTAAAATGAGCGAGGTGGCGCTAATACATCAAGCGTTTTAACGTCATTTAAAAACGAGGCTTTAGGATAAGGTGTATAGGTTACGTCTAATGCCTTTTTTTCTGCCATTGTCGTTGTTGCCATTATTTTTACATCTTCAGGCTGGGCTTGTGATAACGCAACTTTTGAGTATGCCGTCATAGCAAGTACAGACCAAGCAGACGACAACGTGTTGTAGTCTCCTTTAAAAATAGGGTCAACGACATTAAACAAATCATCTTTAGTTAACTGCTTTAAGCGAGCAGGAAAATGTTTTGATAACAAATAAATATACTGTCCGTCGTGAGCTAAACGTGAGTCGTAAGCGCCCCAATTATCGTGCTGGGTATCTTGCCCAATTTTATAGCTATTGATCAGTGCTTGCGCTTTGTCGCTTGCACGTAATAGCTGATAAGTTGCGCCCATAAACGCGGACGTTATATCTTGTTGCCATACTTTGCTATTACTCGCATTTACACTTTTTTCTAAATCAGATAAGTAATTAGTTGTTACCTCACCTTGTCGTGTTAGCAAATAAATGGCATAAGCGCGGTTTCTGTCATTCGTCTCTAAAGATCCGCTCGCTATACTGCGCACACCTTCAAAACCACTGCTCCACATATCATAAGGTATTGCTACGCCCGCTTCTTTTGCATCTAATAAAAAATGCATAACATAGAGAGAAGAATAAATAGATGCACTAGAATTACCCGGCCATAACATAAATCTGCCATCAGGTAACTGACGTTGACGAAGGGTATCTATTAAGTTGTTTATACGCTCATGTTTATAAGATACATCGCCCATATAACTTGGGTGTTCTAAATAACTCAGCACCGGAAACACACTACTCACTACTTGCTCGGTACACATATGAGGAAAGTTATCTAAATAACTAATAAGACCATCAACAAGCGCTAACGGGCTTTGTGAAACGGTAATATTATTTTGTGATAAGTTAGGATATAGCTGTCTCGAAACCGCTATTTCTTTTTTACCTGATTCACTAAAGCCACTTTCAAAGCTACTAACAAATGCAACCGCAGGGCGCACACTTAACGTTGCCGTGCGTTGGCTAACATTGTCACCCGACAGCGCAGTAAATGTAATTGATGCAGCGCCAAGCTTATCAAGCACTTTCACTCTAAACGTTAATGTGTCTTCTGATTTTTCATCAATATTTAGCGTTAATTTTTTATCGCTTATTATTTCAATGTTGCTTGAAGTAAGCGCTTCTACCGTAATTGGCAGTTGTTTACCTGAATCCTCAACGCCATTAGCAATACCAAGTACAATATTAAACTCATCGCCTGGTGCTGCTGTCGTTAATACATTAGGAGTTAATACGAAGGGCCCTTTCACAAGTGTTGTACTTTCTTTAACACCAACACCCTCGTCATTTACGGCAATAGCAATTACACGTACCTGACCTGCAAAAGTATCTGGGATAGTAAACGTATGTTTTTTCGTTTTAGCATCAGCCGATAAAATACCAGACCAAAATGCGACTGGTTTTTGTACCTTACGAGAAAACGGGTTAAGTTGCTTGCTCTTGCGGTTCATTGCCATTGAGTCAGCATAACCACCACCCGCAGCTGCAAGCTCTTGCACTAGTTTAAATTCAGGTAAAATAAGATCAACAATTTGCATAGTACTAACTTCTAAAGCACGTTTTTGTAAGAAGTGATTTAACGGCTTTGGCGTCCGATAATTCGCCACTTGTAAAATACCTTCATCTACAGCAAATAACAGAACACGTGAAGGTGATTTAGCACTATATGAAATGACTAAATCGTCACCTGGTTTTACTTTATCAGGTATGTTTACGTCAAAATCTATTGCGCGTTTACTACGATCAATCGCAAATGGTTTAACTGCGTAGCTTAATGGGCTTGTAAATATTTCTTTCGATTCAAGGCTTCGAACAAATGAAACATTAACATACGCATTGCCTTCTATCCCTTGAGGTAACGTTATTGTTTGTATGCTACTTGTTGTTTTACTCTCAAACCATTTAAAAGCGTGTACTTTATTAGTTTCAATTGTAATTAAACCCGAGCCAACATAAGGCGCTACAATACTTATTTCGATTGTTTCGCCAGGTTTGTAATCCGGTTTATTTAATTGAACTTGCAGTTCAGCATTTTTTTCAAGCTTACCCGCTAAGTTACCCGTGCCGGTTATCGTAAACGATACCCTACTGACGGTATTCCCTTTGCCATCAACGAGTTCTATTAAGTAATCACCTGGTTCAGCAGTGGGTAATTCGTAGTTTGCGCCATCTTGTTTAATGTAAAACGGGTTGCTTGATATCTGTTTGTTTTTTCTAACCGATTGGTACTTATAAGTGCCGTTATTTTGTTGCACCAACGTAGATACATATTGTTGTTCTATTAAATTTAGCGATAAATCATCACGAGCTACTTGCTCAGTTTCTGAATTAATATTAATAAATTTTACAACACGTTTTGACTCTTTTGATATGTAGCTTAAATCGCCATCGGCTTTATAACCAACTAACTGCTCAACGGGTGAAACAAGCACCGAGCTGCTTGCACGAACACTTTTACCACCGCCTTCTTCATACCCTTGTACTGCAAAATTTAACTGATAAGTACCTGCCTCATAGCGAGTTAAGTCAATATCAAATTCTGCCTTGCCTTGTTCATCAGTTTTGGTTTCGGTTAATGATTCATAACTGTGTCTAATATTTTTTCCTTCACTGTGGGGATCAGAAAACATATAATCTTTGTATTCATTAAAGTAAAAACCAGCTGGAGATAAATGTAAATCAGCAGTAACACGTCTATTTTGAGCAGGTGTACCAAATAAGTTTTGAAGGCTCACCAATGCTTTAAATTTTGAGCTGTTTACCCACCCCTTTGCAGATGATTGAGAAAATTGACTACTAATTTTCAATCTATCTGGTACAAACTCTTCAACTTTAAACTGAGTACTGCCTAATTGGTCGCGGCTATTATTATTTTTAATAAGTTGGACCGATACATAATACGTTCCGGTATTGGCGCTATTTTGTGTTTTAAAGTCAAAATCAAGCAATCCATACTTATCTAAGCTCACTCGTTTATTATAAACAGTTGTCCCTTTAGGATCGGTAATTATAAGTTCAAGCGGTATATCGCCCAGTTTTGCAAAGTTTTGTTGCTTCACAATCGTGGCAAGTTTAACACTATCGCCTGGTCGATAAATTCCACGGTCAGAAAAAACAAACGCATCTATTTTATTACTACCACTGAGCCCAGAACTTACACCGCCGGTATCAAACCGAGAGTAGTTAACCATTCGAGCATAGCGATTATAAGGAATAAAAGACATGTCACTTTTAGTTTCGACTACAAAAGCAACGGGAGTTTGATCATCAGTAAACCACGTTGTGTTGTCGAAAAATGCGTGCCCCTCAGAATCTGTTTTAGTATTTAAAATAACTAATCCGTTTTTACCCAATAACGACACCTTCGCTTTTGCTACCGGTTTTCCTGTTTCAATAGATTGGATAAATATATCGCGAGATCCATCTGCATTATTTTTTACCAAAATACCTAAATCAGTAATAAGGATAAGTCGTTTTTCTTGGGGTCCATATACGTAATTATCTTCTGTATTTAACGCTTGAGCATTTATAAAAAATAAGCCTAAACCAACTGACTCATTATACTTACTACTCAAATCAATAGATGAATAGACCGCTTTTTTAGGGTGCTCCGATTTTAAATTAACTCGTCTGGTAAAAATTGAACTTATGTTTTCTTCTGTAAAGTAATAATTATTAAATTCTGGATTAGAAATATCACCACTGGTTTGACTTATAAGGTGGTTAATTTGATTGGCTTCTACCCTACCTACTTTAACTTGAAGTGCGTTTACACCGCGGGTCAAAAATGACAATTTATGATCGCCATTTTTTGATAATATAGACCCTTTAGACATAATATTTACTTGTGTCGGATAAGCCGGCGTATCTAAAATAGTGTCGTATTTATTCACCATCGTAAACTCACCCGTCGACTTTAATCCCTTATCAATCGCGACATAAACTTGCTGGTTTTGAGGGGCGTCAAACGTAAAACTGTGTAACTTAGCGGTATCTTGCGCGGTAGGAATCGCATTTAACTTAACTTTTTGAGATTGCTTAAGCACTGCATCAGTAACCTCTCGTGGACTACCGAAGTACTTATAATTACCTTTTGAATCTTTAGCCGGTAATACGTAAGCAGTCGTTTTACTAACCACATCTTGCGATGAAATATCATCTGTGAAGTCTAAAACAAGTGTTTGTTCGGGCTCCCCTTGCGTATTTTTTACCATCAACACTTTGGCAGTATTTACTCTAAAAAAGCTATTTACACTTGGGATCAACACAGCGTCTTTAATCTCTACTGTTGTTTGAGAAGGACCCATAACCGGCTTTACACCGTTATTAAGAACAAAATACAGATAGCTTTCGGTATCTTGAATACGTATTTGCTCTGAAGTAATGTAAATCTCTCGTTGATGCTTGTCGTAAGTAACATCAAATTTATATTGTGCGAGTTCGTTCTTGCCATCTTGCTCAAGTGATTGAGTCAGCTTTAGATTGTTTTTTATGGTGCTTATATCTGTTGGGTGAGTCGCTTTTAATGTTGCAACCACCTTGTGACTTTTTTTAACGTTAGGGTCTTGATAAAAAGCGAGCGAGCTTAGTGTTAGTTCAAAGTTGGGAGTTTTAAATACATGCTCATTATCGCTTAGATGTATATCACTTTTAAAAATAGATGAATCAAAACGTACCTTATATTCTTGCCCTGCTGACCAATCTTGTTTTGGGATAAATTTAAGCTGGCTTTCACTATTCCAAGACCACTGTCCAATTAGCTCAGGCGTGACTTTTATACCTGTGGGAATCACTTTGCCAACAAGCGCAAGCTTTGCGACAGAGTAAGACACTGCATCCGTGTTTTCTACATCATCTAAAACGGGAGTAAAATCAATATAAAGCGGTTCAGGGCTTAAAACATCAGATAAAGTGGTAACAGCAGGTGTAGAGTGAGTTGCTTTGTAACTAATTGGCTGTGGTAAGGAAAGAAAAAAACAATAGCCTGCTATAATTAATATCAACATTAGCACGGCGCTAAAAAATGCTGTTTTGCGCTCTTTAGCAAACCTAAGCATATTATTTATAGCAGTAATTAACCATTTCGGTTTATGCCAAATAATGACACCAAATACATTTAAAATAACAAAAAATGTAGTCAGTAAAACCCACACACTGCCAACTGTTTTTTCGGTTACATTTACGTTGCCAAGTAAGCTTGCAACCAAGCTAAACAAACCCGTTCCTATGGCTGAAAAAGCAATACTCATAAATAAGCTAGCTATTTTGGGAGCGAGTTTACTTTGTTTAAGATTAACCTCTTTTGGGTTAGCCTCTTTTGAATCGGTTTTTGTATTCACGTTCAAAATCCTTTTTCTTTATACTGCAATATCAATAAATGAGAGAACTCATACTTATAATCTGGTTATTTATATTCTTGTGGGACGAAACGGTAATGCCCCGTAATTTTAAAATCGAAAAGCATGTCGCTTTTTTCAGGTCCTCGACCAATATTATGAACAATTAATGGATTCCCTGTGTCTTTTGCTAACTCATTCACAACCATACCAATGTGCGGCAAATTACCTGGCAGCATCCACGTTACAATGTCACCCGTTTTATAGTCGTTCACGTTACTTGATTTAGCGAGCACTTGGCCATGATTTTTAAAGTAAGCCTGTAAGTTTGGCACACGGCGGTGGTCTATATTTTTATCCGGTTTGGTTAAACCCCAAATACGCTTAGAGGGATATAGCTCAAAGCTTTTTAACATGTCCTCATGCACAAGCTTTTGCAAATCAATACCTAAAAGTCGATATGATCGAATAACTACATCGGTACACACCCCTACATTAGCGGGCACATCGCCACCCGGATAAGTAATAGAGCGATAAGACCCATCGTAGGTAACGTTATGTGTTGTTCTTTCAAGTAACGCAGCCACAATATCGTCATCAAACGATGCCGCATAGGCATTTACACTAAGTAAGCTCAGTAAAAAAACAGTAAAGCGTGTCATATGCAATCCTTTGAAAATGTTAATTAACTACAACGCTTGAACCACGAGTTCAGGCACGTTTATTTTCTTGCCATTATTTGTAAAGTGCTTATCAAGACCATACGCCATGACTTCAAGTGGCGCAGCATCATAACCAACCTGCTGAATTTCGGTTATGTAACGCAACATAAAAGCCTCGGCGCCAAGTTCACTCCATTGGGCTACGTGAACAAGTTCATGAAAATGCACAGCTAAATTATCAGCTACGTAAGGAAGCATGTAATAAGTGTTTTTGTATGTAGTACCTGCGGCATCCATGTCAATAAAATCGTCTAATCCCATTTCACGCAAAAAAGGAAAGTTAGGTTTGGGTATTTCATCGACAATAACGTAAAAGGCATTTTTTAAAAATTCGACAGGATAAAACCCTGCAAACTCACTGGCAAATTTCTCACAGCTAATTCTTTGGGTTTTATATTTAATATTTGTTGCATCAATCCATTGTTCTATTTGTTCGAGCACGTCCTTCCTCCAAAATACTCACTTAACATTGTATAAATGTTGTAAGCCAACAACTCAATTGTAACAAAAGTAAATTAACGAATCTCTTTTTAAAGTACAAAAAGCTGCTAAAAAACCACTTACCCTCTAATCAACTATATATTTGGTAATGTGCTTTAAAAACACAGGTATTGTTACTGTGTCCTTATTAGTAGTAACTTGTAATTATTAACTGAATGCAATTGTGTAAATAACGGGTCTGGTAAATTAATAAAGCGTCATTACCAAAAATAACGAGTTTACTTATGCACCCAGATATACAAAAAAATCTTAAAGTAAAACCTGCTCACATCGTCTCATTTATTGTGTTTTTATTAGTTTCAATGTCTACGCTTACCGCTCAGGTATATGCCGCTGATGCTGTATGGCCTTCAAAAACCGCTTACAAATATGCAAATGTAAACGGTAAAAAGATATTTTACCGAGAGGCTGGCATCCAGAATAAGCAAACCATTGTGCTTTTACATGGCTATCCGTCGTCTTCACACAGCTACCGAGAATTGATCCCGCTTTTATCAGGTCGTTATCATGTAATTGCACCCGATTATTTAGGCTCAGGATACAGCGAACGCCCAAACCCAGAAACTCAAAAATATACTTTTGAATTACTAGCTCAATACGTTGAAGGGTTACTAACAACGCTTAAAGTAAAGCGCTACAGCCTATATATACAAGATTTTGGGGCACCTGTAGGCTTTAGAATGTTGTTAAATAACCCTAATAAACTTGATGCACTTATTGTACAAAACGGTAATGCGTATTTAGAGGGGCTAACCCTACCGAGGCAAGCATTTTTTAAAGCCGCGAATGAAGATAGTTCGAAAGCTCAGCAAGATAAAATTTATTCGTTCACGTCTGAACAAGCCATTATTAATAAGCAGTATTTACGAGACGTACAAAGTAACCCAGAAGTGATGAGCCCAGATAGCTGGACGCATGATCTTCACTTTTTACAAACCAAAGCCGATAGAGTAATTCAAGTGCAATTGCTACAAGATTACTACAACAACCTTCTCGACTATCCAAAGTGGCAAGCTTATTTACGCAAGTACCAACCACCAACGTTAATTGTATGGGGTAAAAACGACCCTGCGTTTATAGCCGAAGGCGCTAAAGCATACTTAAAAGATGTACCGAACGCTGAACTGCATTTACTCGATTCAGGGCACTTTAGCGTTGAAGAAAAACCAGTAGAAATTGCAAAGTACATTATCGATTTTATGAATAAGCTAGCTCAATAGTAAGCCTTTTCTTTTGGTTTAGTATTTATAGCGAACATAAAAAAACGCTGAGGGTATAGACCATCAGCGCTTTATTAAGCTCAAGCTAAATCCACAAAAATCACATTTTATATGGATAAGTTATACTTTTATGTATTTAACCTTCTTCTTCAATAAGCGACTCTAGTAGGTCGTGTATTTCAGCTTTAAGCTCTTTGTCTTCAATTTTATTGGCGCTGACTTTAGCATTTTGAAGGTTTTTAATAGCTTCATCTTTTTGGCCAAGCTCAAGCTGTAATGTAGCCATTGAAAAAGAAACCGACGACATGTGATCTTTGTTATTAATCGCAATCGACTTTTCTAATGCTTTTTCGTAAGTAGTAATTGCCTCTTCTAACTCTTCGGTAAAATCAGCTAAAGTTTCCCATTGTACAGGGTGATCTTTTGAGGTGTTTTCGTTTTCAATACAAATAGCTTTTAATTGAGCAAATAACGACTCAAACTTTTCACGGTTATTTTTGTTAGCCGCCGCCATTAAATCTTCTGCTAGATCATGTACCGCTTTATATACTTTTGTATTCATCATCACTGGTTATCCTTTAATGCAGCTAAACTCATTTACTCACTCAATTTAGCTAAAATGTATCATTACAGTCATTATAAAACGTATTTAAACAACTGATTTATTTAATTTGGTGTATAGCGTAATAATACATTAATAATGAACATCGCGTAGGCGTTAAACACTCTGTGATTAAACTTTATCGCAATTACTCTTGGTAAACTTACACGCTGAATAAACTTGCAACCCAATCCAACGTAAAAATGGTCGTAAACACTTTAAGTGCAATGACAACTGAAAATAATAGGATGATTGCCGCTTTAGCTTTGCTACTTTTGAGATTGTTCCAATACAATAACTTTGCATTAAATTCTGTTTTTAACTTAGTGACAGCCTCTTTCATAATAACGCCCTGCTTAGGTATCCGCGCTCAGCAACATTTAACAATCACACAGTTGCTCAAGCGGGGTTTGTAACATTTTTCGCTACCTTTAGAGTAAACCATTAAATAAAGCCTGTACTATATAAAATGTAACAAGGGGTTTTAACTTAAGTTATTGTATCTAACTATTGTTTACACACCCAAAAATGAAAGGATGGGTAAATTCAGTAGAGCGTTAATAATAAATTTGGTGCTACACTAATAACTAACTTAAATTCGTTAACAGCCAATTAAATTAGCCAATTATGAAAGAATGCAACCAGTGTGGTAAATGCTGTATTAAATATGGCGGCGGCGATTTAAGCGCAACAAAAGAAGAAATAGATTTATGGGAGCTTTTTAACCCCGAAATTTATGAATACGTTAAAAACAACGAAATTTGGTTTGACCCAAAAACAGGCTTAAGACTTCAAGTGTGCCCATTTTTAGAAATTGCGCCTAAAAAAGATCCTCTCGCTAAAAATATGTATACCTGCAGTATTTACCTCGACCGCCCAGAAGACTGCCGCCACTACCCTAGTCTTATTTCAGAGATGATCCGCGACGAATGCGAAATGATTGAATCTGTAGATATAACAAATCAGACAAGAGCGCAGCATAAACTAGATGCGATAATGATAGATAGCCGCTATTAAATACATAGGTTTACCGGTTAGCGCTATGAGTTCTTCGGTCAAATAGATAAGTTTTCTATTCACAAACCTATTATTTGAATTTTTATAATATTGGCTTAATCGTCATTTTTAGATTATTCATCGCAAAATTCAAAGTTATACTATAACATTGTTGATTCGTTAATTTTGCGGTGTTATATTATATCACAACATAATAACCACGAACCAATATATCCATGACAAAGTTAACATTAATCTCCTCTGCTATTTTTTCTGTTTTATGTTCTCAATCAGCTTTGGCTGCAACCGTTACTGGTAAAGTAATGGATGATAAAAATCAACCTATTAAAAATGCCTCTATCCATGTCCATGGCAAAAACCAAAGCGTTAAAAGTAATGATTTAGGCGAGTTTGCTATCGATATAGATGCAAACAGCCAATTACATATTAGTAAAGACAACTACATCGACTCTCGTATTGCTGTTACCGAATCTTCAAATAATCTGTCTGTGTCACTTAAACCAACATCGGTTGAAACAGTGGTTGTTTATGCCTCTGCACTTCATAAGAACAGCCTAGAAATGATTTCTCCTGTAAGTGTGCTATCTGGTGATGAATTAAGAAATAAATCTAAACCAACACTTGGCGAAACTCTTAAAGGTTTACCAGGCGTAAATGCAAGTTACTTTGGCCCTGTATCATCAAGCCCAATTATTCGTGGTTTAGATGGCCCTCGCGTTAAAATCACACAAAATGGATTAGATGCCAGCGATGCGTCGCGAATTGGCCCAGACCACGCGACATCAAGCGACAGCCTAGCGGCAGAGCAAATTGAAGTGTTGCGCGGTCCAAGTACCCTACTTTATGGCTCTGGTGCAATTGGTGGCGTTGTAAACGTGGTTGATAACCGTATTCCTACTAGCAATATCGACGAGCTTACAGGCGCTGCTGAATACAGCCACGATACGGTGTCAAATTCAAACACCGTAGCTGCAAAACTTGAAACAGGTAATGAAGGCTTTAACTTTCATTTTGATGGTACTAAGCGCAGCGGCGATGATTACCAAACACCGACCTTTACTATTGCCGACGATGATGGCGATGTTGAAACCGAAAGCTCGGTAGAAAATACTTTTATTGATAGCGAAACACTCAACTTTGGTACCAGCTATGTTGGCGATCACTTAACGATTGGTTTTTCTTACGGTAGCATTGAGACTGATTACGGTATTCCTGGGCATGAGCATCATCACGATCACGAAGGTGAAACTGAAGAAGAGCATGCAGAACATGAAGATGAAGCTGCTGAAGAGCCAGTTTACGCACATTTAGAGCAAGACCGCTGGCAAGGGCTTGTAAGTTACGCTCTTCATAATAACTGGATTGAAACCATCAACCTACGTGTTGGCTATACAGATTATTCACACAGCGAAATTGAAGATGGCGAAATTGGTACTACTTTTAAAAATAAAACGACTGAAGCACGTTTAAATGTAGAGCATAAGTTTGCTGATTGGCACGGAATGATGGGCTATCACTACAGCGATTCTGACTACGATGCAATTGGTGAAGAAGCATTTACACCCGCGAGTGTAACTACAACTAACGCATTATATTTACTAGAAGAGCGTGAATTTGGCGACGTGACAATAGAGCTTGGTGCACGTGTAGAAGATTACAAAATTGAAAGCCAAATCACGGCACACGAACATAGCCACGATGAAGTAGAAATAGATCATAGCGACGAAGAAACTATTGGATACAATAAAAGCTTTACCAATTTAAGCGCCTCTGCCGGTGCCATTTGGCAGTACAAGCCGGGTCATAGTATTGCGACAAGTATTTCTCATTCAGAACGAGCACCACTTTCGGCAGAGCTTTTATCAAATGGTTTACACATTGCAACTGGCACTTATGAGCTAGGTCTTGGTTACAACATTGAAGATAATGAAGCGCATTTTGAGCCAGAAAATATCAAGCAAGAAACCTCAACAAACCTAGATTTAAGCTTTAGACGTTTTAGCGGTGATTTTGGTTACACCGTTAACTTTTTCTATAACGATATTAAAAACTTTTATTTCCAAGAAAATACGGGGTTAGTTTACGATGAAGAAGATGGTTTAGAATCAGCTATTGGTGCACATGACGATGCTGTTGCGGTTTATCAGTTTACAAGTAAAGACGCAGAGCTTTATGGAATTGAGTTTGACGCACATTACCAAGTAACCCCAAGCGCTATGGTTAAAGTATTTGGTGACTCAACTCGTGCAAAACTAAAAGACGACGAAGGCAACTTACCGCGTATTCCTGCCAATAAATTAGGCTCTGAGTTACAGTACGATTTAGGTGACTTACAACTAACACTGACGGGTACTCATTACTTTGATCAAAACGATGTAACTGCATTTGAAACAAAAACGGACGGCTATACGTTATTTGATGCACAAGCGAATTACCAATTAGGTTTAGGCAGTGTAGATGCACAGCTTTATATAAACGTGGATAACATTACTGATGAGTTAGGCTTTGTGCATAGCTCATTTATTAAAGATAAAGCCCCACTACCTGGCAGAAACTTCCGCTTTGGTGTTCGTGGTTATTTTTAATAATTAAAAATAGTTTTTAGTTTATATATTTACAAACCGCATTTTATTAATGCGGTTTTTTTTATTTTTAGAATATATAATATCAACACGCAGTTATACTTAATCGATTTGAAGGATTAAACCTGATGCTAACTGCGTTAAGAATTTCTGATATACGACTGCATGGATGCTGGAGGTAGAGCAATGCAAGAGCAATTAGTGGTAACAACTAAACAACGAAATTTTTGCCTTGTTATCGACACAATTTTCTTAGCGAAAAATAGATCACTTAATTAAGCTAATTGGTATAAAACTCTTAAATTACAAACACAAAAAAGCCGTATTCAAATTGAATACGGCTTTTTAAATTCTTAAATTAAAATTTATTTAATTTAAGAAATGATTTCGTGTAGCTCAACATCAAATACAAGCGTTGAGAAAGGTGCGATTGCAGCACCTGCGCCACGTTCACCATAAGCAAGCTCATGAGGAACGTAGATACGCCATTTAGTACCTACAGGCATCATTTGTAATGCTTCAGTCCAGCCTTTGATCACGCCACCAACTGGAAATTCAGCTGGTTGACCGCGCTCGTATGAGCTATCAAACACAGTACCGTTAATAAGTGTACCGTGGTAATCAACACGTACTGTAGACTCAGCTGTTGGCTTTTCGCCTTCGCCAGTTGCTAGTACTTCGTATTGAAGACCAGACTCAGTTACTGTGATTTCAGGACGTTTTGCGTTTTCTTCTAAGAATGAAATACCTTCTGCAGAAAGTACTTTAGACTCTTCTTCACGACGAGCTTGAATCTCTTCGTTTATTTTTTCAAATGCAGCTTGGATCTCAGGGATCTCAACTTGAAATGCGCTACCAGCGTACGCATCTTTCATGCCTTCAAATACTGAATTTAGGTTTAAGCCTTCAAAAGGATTAGACTTAAGTTGCTCACCCATTTGTAAGCCAATACCGTAACTTGCTTTTTCAGCATCTGTAGTAAAATTATCTGACATAATGTGTTTTTCACGTTTTGTTAGTTAAAAGACGCGACTATGCTATCACAAAATAAACCGCGTTTGGGGCTAGTTTTTGCTGAGTTTTAGCTTAATTAGGCCAACAATATAACTACAAAGCGGCAAACTGAATAAAATTCCAACAAGTAGAGGCATTGTTAGTAATCCTGATTCGCCAAACAGTAAAAATGGCACTACAAGCAGCCCTATACAACCAATAAAAACAGAGCCAATAACTGGCCAATGCTTATCGTATTTGGTAATAAGATGGGCAGCTAAAATATTAAAACCAACACCATAAATTAAAGCGGTAATTAATGGATACTCTGGTTGAGCATCTATAGCCATTTTTACTAATAAGCTAATAGCACTTTGATAGCAGTAACCAAATACCGTCCATAATAAAAGATGTTTTATTAATTTCTGCGAGGTTGGTAGGTTTGTTGCCTTAGTCATTTAGAAACTCCACAAAGCAAAAAACCGCCCATAAGGCGGTTTTTTTTAAATAATGGTGGAGAGATAGGGATTTGAACCCTAGATGGGCTATAAACCCATGCCGGTTTTCAAGACCGGTGCATTCGACCACTCTGCCATCTCTCCGCACGCCGCGAATAATATGGCTAAATACATAACTTGTAAAGAGCTAAATAGAAATTAATATAAAATATTAACATATTGGATAAAATAGACCCACTTTGTTCTTTTGTTAAGCTCTTCATTTTAATAAAAGTGTAGTTAATGGACTAAAGTTAAACACATTAATAATATTGTTTAGGTCTACGAGCAATCCAAGAGCAGATTAAACAAGCCAATATACTCAGTGCGGTAAAGGTAACGCCTTGAAAAATTAAATCGAATCGATTTAAATCATCACTTGGTACTACAACAAACATAAAAGCTGGTAGCACACTAAGCGATAAAACGTAGCAACATACTTTAAATGCACGCCCAAAGTCGAAACGTTTGGACTGGTGCATCCACCATGTTAACAACACAAGCATACCCATCGCTGAACCGGCTATAAAGTGTGATGCATTTGTGCTCATTGCAACATACAGTGTTACAAAAGCACCAATGATTCCCCAAATTGACCATGCTAGCCAATTCTCTTTTTCACGTAAAAATAAATTTCCCATAGTTTTCGTCTTCTTTATCGTTATTTTTATTAAGACTTTCCATAATGTATCAAAAAACAACCGATTAAAAAACAAACTGAAGAAGATTTAGTAAATTTAGTGCTTCCAAGCGCTTCTTACAGCCAAGTCATTAACTTTTAAATAATACTCTTTGTAACCTTAATGAATTATGACTATGTAAGTTGCGCAAAGTTCATACTATTTCACAAATTACTAAAATAGTGTTCTGGCTTATGGCGAGGCGACTTTTTACAATCGACTTCGGGTGTACCTATATATAAATACCCTACTATTTCATCTTGCTCATGTAAGTTAAGCGCTTTTTTAACCGCGCTACTTTGTGCAAAGTAGCCTGTGCGCCAAACACCGCCTAACCCTTGGGCAAATGCAGCTTGTTGCATCGCTAATACACTACAGCCTGCGCTTTGTACTTGTTCTATTCGAGGAACTTTTGGGCGTTCTTGATATTTAGCAATTGCTATTACAATCATAGGCGCACGAAGGGGAAGCTCTTTAGCACGGTTAATTACTTTTTCTTCTTGTTGCTCTGCCACTGCACTTTGATGGTAAATTTCACCCAGTTTATTGCGTGCATCACCTTGAGCAACAATGAACTGCCACGGTGCTATACAGCCATGATCAGGAACACGTAATGCTGCTTGCTTAATTATGTCGAGCTGCTCAGGCGTAGGGCCCGGCTCTGTTAGTTTAGAGTCTGATTGGCGGGTAAGTAAAAGCTCGATAGCGTTCATAACGATTCCTCAAAATTCAAAACGCTAGAGTAACATTTAAACCCTTAAAAAATAAATACCGAGAAATTAAAATGCAAAACGGCCGCAAAGGGTTAAGCTATGCGGCCGTTAGTAAAGTAGATTAAATACGTTATTCTTTTACAATATTTCGCCTTAACCAGTAATCTATACTAACAAAACGCCCACCGCCCATAAAAAACAAGCTAAGAAGCATAGCAAAATAAATTGCCGAAAATTCTATACCGTTGTTTAAAATAGACGGCTTGCCCTTTTCGTATAGATAATCAGGAAACCCGTGTTCTTCAACTAAGCCACGAATTTTACCTATTCGGTCTTGTACTTCTAGTGAGTTTTCAAGGCTCTCTTTAGCGCCCGGAATTGATAACCAATCGAGCACTTGCGCAGCACTTGTTTCTGGATTAGTTGGTGCTATTGCAAACCAACCATTATGCCAATGCACTGAGGTTGCAGCGACAACCATTGTGAACATAAGTGGGATACTGACCAAGCGAGTTAAAAGGCCAAGTAATAAAAACCAACCTCCTAAAAATTCACTCCAGCCAGCTAAAAAAGCTAGTAAGTCAGGAAACGGTAATCCTAAACCCCATTCATTATTACCAAACCATTGAACTACATCTGGAGATGCTAAAAAGTTATCAAAGAAACCTTCTGTCTCACCGCTTATAGCAAGTTTGTTATAACCTGCAATGATCATAACAGGGGCTAAAATCAAGCGAAATAGCAATGCAGGTAAACCATCTAAAAATGATAGTTTACCCAATATTGCATCATAAAGATTGGTTAGTTTATTCATGCGTATCCTGTGTGTTCACTGTTTATTAAGTTATAGACTATAAACAGCAAAGACCGCATGAATTGATAAACTATTTCAATTTATTTACAAAGGTTAAATACTTCTAGCGACCTGAAGTGCTTCAAAAATAGCGCGTTTAGCATCAATAGCTGCAGCTAGTTTAGCTCCGCCTATAACATGTACCTTTGCGTTATCTGTGTAATTTTCTAGCACTTCGTTATTAGAAACCTGGCCAATACAGGCAATAACCGTGTCTACTGGCAGTACTTGAGTTTCACCAGCAACATTAATAGTTAGTCCGCTTTTATCAAAGCTTTGGTATTGGCAATCAGCAATTTGCTTAACGCCATGCTGCTTAGCAACTTGGCGATGTATCCAACCCGTTGTTTTACCAAGCTCGCTACCAAAACGACCCGTACTGCGTTTTAACATATACAATTGACGTTCATCTTTATGAGGTTGGGCTTCACACTCAATCCCCCATTGCGTTTTAAACTCGCTAATAGTTTGCGATTTATGTTCGCTTAAAAACGCAACCATATCAAAACCTATACCACCGGCACCTAAAATAGCAATTGATTTACCCAGCTCTACTTCGCCGCGTATAACTTCGTCATAAGCAAATACACGCTTATTATCGCTACACTTAATAGAGGCTTCACGCGGCCTAACGCCAGTTGCAAATACGATGTCATCATAGCTTTTAAGCATTGAATCGTCATAAGCTTTACCAAGCTCTACAGTTACTTTTAATCGCTCAAGCTCATTAGTGAAGTAAGTAAGAGTATGGTTAAAGTCTTCTTTACCTGGTATTTGCATGGCTAAATTAAATTGGCCACCCATTTGCGGTTTTTGGTCAATTAGCGTGACGTTATGCCCTTTTTGAGCCAAGTAACAACTTGCCGATAAACCAGCAGGGCCTGCGCCGACTACTAATACGTTTTTAGCTTTGGTTGCTTGCTCTAACGGGTAGTCTAGCTCAAATGCAGCTTGTGGATTAACTAAACACGTAGCACGTTTATTTTTAAATACGTGATCTAGACAACCTTGGTTACACCCTATACAAATATTAATTTGCTTAGATTGATTATTTGCGTATTTATTAAAAAACTCTGGATCGGCAAGTAGCGGCCTTGCCATCGAAATTAAATCAGCCTCGCCTGCATTTAAAATATCGTTAGCTATTTCTGGAGTATTAATTCGGTTAACAGCAATAACTGGCACGCTCACCACGTCTTTTAAACGTTTTGATGCTTCTTTAAATGCACCTGGCGGCACCATACTGGCAATAGTTGGTACACGCGCTTCGTGCCAACCAATACCTGTGTTAAATATATCAACACCCGCTTTTTCAAGCTCGGTAGCTTGTATGACAACTTCCTCTGGTGTTGAACCGTTTGGGATTAAATCAATAACCGACAATCTAAAAATGATTAAGAATTGCTCAGATACTTTTGCTCTTACAGCTTTAACTATTTCAAGCGCAAGTCGCATTCTATTTTCTAGGCTGCCACCAAATTCATCTTCACGTTTATTGGTGTGCGGCGCCATAAACTCATTAATCAAATACCCTTCAGAACCCATAACTTCAACGCCATCGTAGCCAGCTTTTTCAGCCATATAGGCAGAGTGCGCAAAGTCTTTAATTGTTTTTTTAATCGAGCCAAGCGACATCGCTTTAGGTTTATAAGGATTAATAGGTGCTTTTATTGCACTTGGTGCCTGATTGAATGGATGGTACGCATAACGTCCAGCGTGTAATAATTGCAAACAAATTTTTCCGCCGTGTTTATGCACAGCATCTGTGTAAGCGCGGTGCTTAAATACATCGTAATAACTATTAAATGAAGATGAAATAGGTGTTAATTTGCCACGTAAATTAGGGCTGTATCCGCCCGTAATTAACATTGCGGTACCGCCTTTTGCACGTGCTTCGTAAAATGCACGTAAGCGTTTGCGGTTATGCCATCCCTCTTCAAGGCCTGTATGCATTGAGCCCATCACTAAGCGGTTACGTAATTGTGTGTGTTTTAGTTGTAATTGTTGTTCTAACATCTTGTGCCCCGTTAACTGGTCTAACCTGTATACATTAGCTAATTCTGCTTTAATGGCAAGTAATAAGCAATATGTGCCTTCATTTAATTAAAAAAAGCCATAAAAACATGTATTAATAGCACCTCATAAACACTTCGTTACGATTTAGCAGTTAAATTTATTTTTATTCTAGGCTAAGATGGAACTAATGTATTAACTGTACCAAATTAAGGAGCTATTTTGATAGCAAAGGTATTTAAAGGTATTTGGGCTGGAATTAACTTTTCTCGTCGTTTAATACTCAACATTCTGTTTTTATTACTGGTAATTGTTTTCTTAGTGTCACTCTCAAGTGACGACGATAAAATAATAGTTGAAAATGGCTCTGTGCTTAGGCTTAACCTAAATGGCCCTATTGTTGAAGAAAAAACATACATAGATCCGGTCGAAGCTGCAATTAGTGATGCTACTTCTGGTTCTGAAGCGCCAAGCGAAATATTACTTGACGATATTGTTGAAGTAATAAACGAAGCGACTAAAGACGATCGCATTACGGTGATGCTGCTTGATTTACAAGAAATGCCTAAAGCGCATTTAAACAAACTTAAGCAAATTACCAATGCTATCGATGCATTTAAACAAGCTGGCAAAAAAGTGATTGCATCGGGTTATTACTATACCCAAGCACAATACTATATTGCATCACATGCTGATGAAATAGCTATGCACCCATACGGTAGCGTAGGTATTGAAGGTTACGGCATGTATCCGCTTTACTTTAAAGATGCACTTGAAAAGCTTGAAGTAACGCAGCATATTTTCCGTGTTGGTACATTTAAGTCAGCAGTAGAACCTTTCATTCGTAACGACATGTCTGAAGCAGCCAAAGAAGCTAACCGTGTTTGGTTAGGCGCTCTTTGGAGCGAATACAAACAAGATGTTGCTGCGGTTCGCCCATTTGATGAGTCAAATTTCGACGAGACAATGGACGTATATCTTGAAAAAATGAAAGCTGCAGATGGCGATGCAGGTAAATATGCACTTGACCACCAGTGGGTTGATTCTTTAAAAACAAATCAACAAGTTCGCAAACAATTAATTGATTTAGTTGGCGCACAAGAAGATGGCAAAACATTTAAGCAAGTTTCATTTCGTGAATACTTAAGCTTAGTTAAACCACCGATTGAATTTGATAACCCTATTACCGAAAAAGTCGCCGTTGTAGTTGCTAAAGGTACAATTGTGGATGGTGAGCGTAAAGCTGGAGAAATTGGTGGCGACTCTACAGCAGCCCTACTTCGTAAAGCACGCCTTGATGACAAAGTTAAAGCGGTCGTACTGCGCATTGATTCAGGTGGCGGTAGTATGTTTGCCTCTGAAGTTATTCGTGCAGAAGTATTAGCGCTTAAAGCTGCTGGTAAGCCTGTTATTGCCTCTATGAGCTCTGTAGCTGCATCAGGTGGTTATTGGATTGCCTCTGCTGCAAACGAAATCTGGGCAGCACCGAGTACTATTACAGGTTCAATTGGTGTATTTGGTACGTTTATGACATTTGAAAAAACCTTATCTAAAATTGGTGTTTATTCAGATGGCGTTGCAACAACCGAAATGGCTGGTTTTTCTATCACTCGTCCCCTAAACGAAAAAATGGGTCAAGTAATTCAGATGAGCGTTGAAGAAGCATACGGTCGCTTTTTAAATGTTGTCGCTGATGCCCGTAATATGACGCCTGAGCAAGTTGATAAAATTGCCCAAGGCCGCGTATGGATTGCATCTCAAGCACTTGAACTAGGTTTAGTAGACAAACTTGGTGATAAACAAGATGCTATAAAAGCAGCTGCAGCACTTGCAAAACTTAATCACTATGAAGTTAAAACCATTAAACAAGATTTAAGCTCGCAAGAAAAAATGATTCAAAATATTTTTGGTAACGCGTCTATTAAATCGATGCTTGGTTTACAAACACAAAAAACATCTGTGTTAGCAACGCAAGCTAACTTGCAAAGCGTTATTAACCAATTAAGTACTGAAGTTGAAAACCTTAAAGATTACAACGATCCACAAGGTGTATATGCACGCTGTTTAGTGTGTAACGTTGCACAATAAAAGTGCATAGCTTTACCTAATCAGCTGTATTTAAAGTTACTTAACGTTATACTAAGCCCAGTTTTTTTACTGGGCTTTTTTTATGAAACGTAAACGCATTTATATCGCTTATACTGGCGGTACTATAGGTATGAAAAAATCGAGTCGAGGTTATATTCCTGCTGAAGGTTTTTTAACAGAAACCGTAGTAAACAACGCAGAGTTTAACCGTGATGAAATGCCTTTGTTTGATATTCACGAATACTGCCCTCTTATAGATTCTTCAGATATGTCTCCTGAGCATTGGCAACTTATTGCTGATGACATTAAAGATAAATACCAAGATTATGATGGTTTTGTTGTGCTTCATGGCACCGATACAATGGCGTATACAGCCTCAGCACTATCGTTTATGTTCGAAAATCTAACTAAACCTGTAATTGTAACTGGCTCACAAATTCCGCTTTCTCAATTACGCTCAGATGGTCAAGTAAACCTTCTGAATGCAATGTATTTAGCGGCAAATTATCCAATTGCAGAAGTAAGTCTATTTTTTAATAACCAACTGTTTAGAGGTAACAGAGCAACTAAAGCCCACGCCGATGGATTTAATGCATTTGCGTCGCCTAATCTTGATCCCTTAGCGTTATCGGGTATTAGTATTCAACTTATTAAAGGCCAACTTAGTCCTTATGTTGAAAATGAGCTGCAAGTTACTCCTATTACACCTCAACCCATTGGTGTGCTTTATTTATACCCTGGTATTAGTCAAGAAGTGGTTAAAAGCTTAGTTAATGGCAATATTAAAGCCTTGGTGTTGCTTAGTTTTGGTGTAGGTAATGCACCGCAAGATCCTAACTTTTTATCAATACTTGAAGAAGCAAGTAAACGTGGCGTCGTTATTGTTAATTTAACCCAGTGCTTAAAAGGCCATGTAAATATGGGCGGCTATGCAACGGGTAATGCACTGTTAAATATTGGTGTTATTAGTGGATACGATATGACCCTTGAAGCGTGTTTAACTAAATTACATTATTTATTTAGCCAAAAGCTAGAAGTCGAGACGATTCGTCATTTAATGCAAGACAATTTACGTGGTGAATTAAGCCGTTAAATCTCACCGCGCCTAAAATACAAAAGGCACGCTAAATAGCGTGCCTTTATCGTTTTAAACAACTGTTTATTACCTAACTTTAGCGTCGATATCTACTAAGTCAGTTAAATGGCATGTTTCACCGCTATGGGTTTTAACGCCGTGCTCACCAAAGTAATCACGCTGGGCTTGAACTAAATGCCCATTACTCGGTGTGGTTAATGTTGCTAAATACGTTTGTGTAGCACCCAATACAGGGAATGCTAAACCAGTCATTATTGCTTGTCCGGTAATTTTGCGCAAAGAGTTAGACTCTTTCTCAAGGGTATCAATAAATTCAACACCTTGTGCAACGCTATCAAGGTAGTCAGCACGAATAATACAACCAGCACGCCACGTTTGAAGCGTTTTAGATAAATCAACTTTCCACTGATGAGTACGTGATGCACCTTTAATTAACGCTAAACCTTGGCGATACGCTAGTAAGCTTGCAAGTAAGAACGCCTCTTTTAGCTCTTCTAAATCAATTTCAACATTGTTAGTTGATTTAGATGCATACGTCATCTCTTGTGCTGCCGTTGTATTACATGCATTAGTTAAATGACGAGCTTGTACAGCAGCAACAAGTGAAGGAACTGCAATACCAAGTTCTAGTGCATTTTGCGCAGTCCAAAGACCAGTACCTTTAGCGCCAACTTTATTATCAATTAAGTCCGCAAGCGGTACATTATTATGATTTTCAAGTGACAATATGTGGCTAGAAATAGACAGTAAGTAGCTATTTAATTGACCTTCTGACCAGTCATTAAATATCTCAGCCACTTCTTTTGGAGAACGATTAGTGCCTAAACGAAGTAATTGGTACACTTCTGCAATAAGTTGCATAAGTGCGTATTCAATACCGTTGTGAACCATTTTTACAAAATGACCACTTGCTGATTGACCAACACGTGCAAAACACGAGTCGCCATTATAGCTAGCAGCTACTTTTTCAAACCATGGCTCAATACGTTCCCAACCACCCTCAGAACCACTTGCCATCATTGCAGGACCATGGCGAGCGCCTTCTGCACCGCCAGAAATTCCCATAGTGGCAAATTCAAATTTATTTTGGTATTTAAGTTTACGCGTTATACCGTCTTTATAATTACTATTACCGCAATCGACAATCATATCGTCACAGTTAACGCCGGCCTCTACAAGTTCATTACAAACTGTATCAACTAACTCACCAGCAGGAACAAGTAATAAAATAGAACGAGGTGCCTCTAAACGCCTTACCATGTCTCTTAAATCAGAGACAATGTGAAGCCTATCAGCCATGCCTTGAGATTTAGCACAACTTAGTAACTCTTCACCCGCATGTGGGTTTTTGTCATAAGCGACTAGCGTTATCCCTTTTTCAATCAAGTTTAGGGCAAGATTTTTTCCCATAACGCCTAACCCTACTAATGCAACTTGCATCTAGTGTCCTCCTCGGTAACAACTATTTGGTTAGAAAATTCAGTGTATAAATTAAATAATACCGCGTGCATTATACTCATACAGTCATAAAATACTAATTATGAGTCAATACAACATGCTTTTTTATTACAGATAAATAAGCTACGTAATTATATCAAACATCAATGGTCTCGGGGTGACTAAAAGCAAAGCTAATTGAAATTAAGATCATTGACGCATTCTGACACCGGTGTCATAATGATGACACAATAGTTTTGTATAAAATAGTGGCAAACCTTTGAAGTTTGCACATAACTAAAATATTTTATTCTAATATAGATATTTTAAGTCAACAAAATAACGTCAACATGCTTTCACCAAGCAAACAGGAGAAATTGATGCTAAGACGCACGAAAATAGTCGCTACCCTTGGACCTGCTACCGATAGAGATAACAACTTAGAAAAAATTATTATCGCTGGGGCTAATGTAGTACGTTTAAACTTCTCACATGGTGTTGCCCAAGATCATAAAGACCGTGCACAAGCTGTACGCGATATTGCAAAAAGATTAGGCAAGCATATTGCTATCCTTGCTGACCTTCAAGGCCCTAAAATCCGCGTTTCTACTTTTAAAGAAGGTAAAGTAACGCTTGCTGTGGGTGCAAAATTTACCCTTGATGCAAAAATGGAAAAAGGCGAAGGCGACATAAACTCTGTAGGTATTGATTATAAAGAATTACCTAACGATGTAAGCCCTAACGATTTACTACTTCTAAATGACGGCCTTATTCAATTAAGTGTTGATGAAGTAGCTGGGCATTTAGTGCATTGTACAGTCACTGTTGGCGGTGTTTTATCTAACAATAAAGGTATTAACCGTTTAGGTGGTGGCTTAACTGCTCCAGCATTTACTGAAAAAGACAAAGAAGATTTAATAACTGCCGCTGAAATTGACGTAGATTACATTGCCGTATCATTCCCACGTAGTGGCGACGATATGCGCTACGTACGCTCACTTGCTGAAGCTGCTGGTTCAAAAGCACAGTTACTTGCTAAAATTGAACGTGCTGAAGCCGTTGAAACCCAAGAAGCTGTTGATGACATCATTTTAGCGTCTGACGCTGTAATGGTTGCTCGTGGTGATTTAGGTGTTGAAATTGGTGATGCTGCTCTTATGGGCAAGCAAAAACTAATTATTCGTCGTGCTCGTTCATTAAACCGTACTGTAGTAACAGCAACGCAAATGATGGAATCGATGATCGATAACCCTATGCCTACACGTGCAGAAGTTATGGATGTTGCAAATGCTGTTCTTGATGGAACAGATGCTGTAATGCTTTCAGCTGAAACAGCTGCAGGTGATTATCCTGAAGAAACAGTTGCGACTATGGCACGCGTTTGTTTAGGTGCTGAATCGCAAAAAGAAACGCACGTTTCTAAACACCGTTTAGATAGTCGCTTTTCTAACAATGCTGAATCAATTGCGCTTTCTGCTATGTATGCAGCTAATCACTTAGATTCTGTTAAAGCAATTATCACACTTACTGAATCTGGTAGTACGGCTAAATTAATGTCGCGTATCAGCTCAGGCTTACCAATCTACTCGCTTTCACGTCATGCGAGTACATTAGGTCAAACAGCACTTTATCGTGGTGTTTACCCAGTATTTTTTGATTCTACAAAAACTGAAAAAGACGGTATGGTAAAAGCCGCGCTTGATACTTTAGTTTCTCAAGGGTCTTTACAGTCTGGCGATACAGTAATTATTACTCACGGTGACTCAATGGAAACTGTGGGCGCAACTAACACAATGAAAATTGTAACTGTTGCGTAATTAAACGCCGAATATAAAAAATGCGAGCTTAGCTCGCATTTTTTGTGTCTGTAATAAAAGCGTTAGCTTTAACTTGCTAACGCCGCTTTAACCTTATCTCGGTAGCTACGGCTCACTTTTAATTCTTGGCCATTTTCAAGTACTAATAAATACTCACCACTTACTTGTGTAACCAGTTTACTAATTTGTTTTGTATTTACTATTGCGCTGCGATGTACACGCACAAATAACTGAGGGTCGAGCTCTTGCTCAAGCTCTTTCATTGTTTTACGTAGAATATGCGTTTGTCCGTCTTCACAGTGCAAACACATATAGTCACCTGCTGCATCTACCCATTGGATAGTCGCTACTGGTACACGAATAATTTCACCCTGCTCTTTTACAGCAAGCGATTCTGGGTAACGTCTGTCTGTTAGCATATCGCCAGTGGCTAATTTTTTAAGTATTTCTTCGCAATTGTTACCAGTAATACCGGCTACAAAACTCGCTAGTTTTTTCTTATGGGCGTTGTCTTGCTGCGTTTTTAAGTAGGTATGCACTTTTTCTACCGCCTGTTTTAGTCTGTTATCATCAACGGGTTTTAAAATGTAATCGAGAGCATGAATTTCAAACGCTTTTACAGCAAACTGGTCAAAGGCCGTTACAAATACGATCGCTGGTAATGCTTTTGAGCTTTCGCTAAGGGCTCTTGCTACTTCAAAGCCATTCATACCTGGCATTTGAATATCTAAAAAAACCAAATCAATTTTCTCGCTTTGACACATTTCAATTGCATCAGCGCCTGAACTACACAATTTAATTACTTCAATATCAGAGTATTCTTCGAGCCTTACCGCTAAACCTTTTCGTGCTAACGGTTCATCATCAACAATGAGTGTTTTTATTTTAGTCATTTTTCACAGCCTTCTCAAAAGGTACTCGCAG
The DNA here is from genome assembly GCF_040309305.1 of Pseudoalteromonas sp. RB2-MNA-CIBAN-0110. NCBI lineage: Bacteria > Pseudomonadati > Pseudomonadota > Gammaproteobacteria > Alteromonadales > Pseudoalteromonadaceae > Pseudoalteromonas > Pseudoalteromonas sp. RB2-MNA-CIBAN-0110. The sequence continues at coordinate 84,613 of NZ_JBEOOQ010000003.1, forward strand.
ATTAACTTTTAATCCACTTGGCGTATTATGTGATAATACAAACGAATAATTATTTTCATACAACGTTTTTAATCTATCTTTGGTATTAGCGACACCTACGCCTTGAGCGTTAACTAATTGGCCATCGAGTATGTCAGTACCTGGGCCGTTGTCGCCCACTTCTAGTAATAACTCATTCGCAAATACCTGTGCTTTTATATCAATTACTCCACCTTCTGTTAGATGGGCAATAGCATATTTAATCGCGTTTTCTATAATAGGTTGCAAAATTAAGCTCGGTACTAAAGCCTCTTTAGCTTGCTCGCTTATATCTACATTTACCTTTAATCGCTCATCAAAACGTACACGTTCTATTTCTAAGTAAAGCATGAGCGCATGTAACTCTTGCTCTAACGGTACTTTTTTTATTGGATCGGTATTTAATGTATAACGTAGAAAGTCACTTAACCTTGCTACCATTAAGTTAGCATCTTTGTTTTCTTTAACCAAAATTAAAGTAGAAATAGCGTTAAGTGTATTGAATAAAAAATGGGGGTTAAGCTGATACCTAAGCATTTTTAATTGCGCTTCGTGTGCCATAGTTGTGGCTTTTAGTGCTTTTTGTCGCTCACTTTGTAATAACTGATAATATTTAACACCAAAGTACAAACCACTCCAACATAAAATAATATATACAGAATCTAAGCCTTGCTGCAGGTAATAAAACCACTCCTCTGGTCTATAACCATGGCGGTATATTTCCCACAAATTAAATTTTTGAACGACAGCCCATAGAGTGCCCGTTATATAAGAGGCACCAAATACTACAATCATTAATACCCAAGGCGAGGCATTCCAAATTTTACGGTAAATATACCTAAGCGGCACTGTCATCAAACAACCAGCGTAAGCATTCAATAAAATAACAAATACGTATATATCACGCATTTCAAATACTTTAGAGCCAATATAATTTACTAACGCATAACCAATCCAGCCTGCAATTTGCAAAAGCCAAAAAAAGCGTTGTCTGTTATCGACTAAAGATTGCCAGTTCAAAATAGATGTTTACTCCGTATAGTTAAAGACTAATTCCATAAAATAGGCGCTTGTTATTCTTTATTATTCTTACCTATGTAGGGCTGATTTTAATAAAATTAGATAGTCTTATTATATAGATTTATGAGTTTGCATAGCACTACAGCCTACCTTGCTTTTTAATAGTCTTACCGCAAACAAATAGTAGATACACTAAAAAAGCGAAAGGTTATCCACCTTCCGCTTTTTAAATATCAATAGCTTTGTGTAAATTAAGCTAGTTTGTCTGATGCTACTTTGTATGTTGGATCTTCAATCACATTCACTTCAACCAAATCACGTGCTTTATGCAACAACTGCGTACAGTCTTTACTTAAGTGACGTAAGTGAAGTTGTTTACCTGCTTTTGTGTACTTATCAGCAAGTGTGTCAATTGCTTCTATTGCACTGTGATCAGATACGCGGCTATGCTTAAATTCAACAATTACATTTTTAGGGTCATTTTTAACATCAAATAACTCTGCAAAGTTTTTAACTGAACCAAAGAAAAGCGGGCCATGTAACTCATATACTTTAGCGCCTTCTTCATCAATATAGTTAGTTGTGTATATGTGCTTAGCATGCTGCCAAGCAAATACTAATGCAGATACAATAACACCTACACATACTGCAATCGCTAAATCGGTAATAACCGTCACACCCGATACAAGTACTATTACGAAAGCGTCAGATAGAGGCACACGCTTCATCATTTTAAAGCTGGCCCATTCAAACGTACCTAATACAACCATAAACATAACACCAACAAGTGCAGCTAGTGGGATCATCTCAATTAAGCTTGAAGCGAATATGATGAACGCAAGCAACATCAATGCAGCACTTATACCCGATAAGCGAGAACGACCACCTGAGTTAATGTTGATCATTGATTGACCAATCATTGCACAACCACCCATAGCACCAAACATACCACAAGTAATATTTGCAGCGCCTTGGCCTATACACTCTTTATTACTATGACCGCGAGTTTCTGTAATCTCGTCAATTAAGCTAAGCGTTAATAATGATTCAATTAAACCAATAGCCGCTAAAATAAGTGCATAAGGAAAAATAATTTGTAGCGTTTCGAAAGTAAACGGCACAATAGGAATATGAAACTGAGGTAAACCGCCTGCAATTGTTGCAGCTTCGTCGCCTGTCATTCCTTTTAAGAAATCAACTACAGTATGCGCTTCTAAATCCAAACCAATGACTAAAGCAGTCACTGTAATAATAGCGACTAATGTAGAGGGTACAGCCGTTGTTAGTTTAGGTAAAAACTGAATAATAGCCATGGTTAAAGCCACTAAACCAAGCATAATATATAACGAGTTACCCGTCATCCATTCTTGTCCGCCCATACCATCAGGCACTTTAAATTGTCCTAACTGAGCAAGAAAAATAACAATAGCTAAGCCGTTTACAAAACCAAGCATTACCGGATGAGGAACCATGCGGATAAATTTACCGAGTTTAAATACACCCGCGAGTATCTGCAGTATGCCCATGAGCAATACGGTCGCAAATAAATACTCAACACCATGATCAAGCACTAAACTTACCATAACAACAGCTAGTGCACCGGTTGCACCTGAAATCATACCAGGGCGGCCACCAAATATAGCCGTGATTAAACCAACGATAAACGCGGCATATAGACCAACTAAAGGTTCTACATTTGCAACAAAGGCAAACGCAACAGCTTCTGGCACCAAGGCTAGCGCCACAGTTAATCCAGATAGAATATCGTTTTTAGCAGAGCTAGGCGCCCTACTGAGTAAGTTAAACATTGAGTTCCTCAAATGGTGTAATGGGTATCAAAAAAAGCGCTAAATCCTACCAAATTAGCGCTCAGTTAACAATTGTCATTATGTGGTTAAACTAAACTAAAAGAGGTTTAGCTTTTAAAAGAAGTGCTTTTATAAAGGGAGGGAAGTACTGCGTTTTACACATGTCATTGTTACATTAGAATGTACTTCTTGTACATATTCTAAGCTTAGTAAATTATCGCGTACAAAGTGCTCATAACCTTCTATGCCTTGTGAAATTATGCGTAGCATAAAGTCCATTGTTCCGGCCATGGTGTAACACTCTGTTACTTGATCATAACTCATTATAAGTTTTTCAAATTCAGCAAGGTTCTTTTTACCGTGATTTGATAAGCGCACATGTGCATATACAAGCATATCAAAGCCAAGTTTTTTCTCATCTAAAAGAGCCACTTTGCTTTTTATATAACCATCTTGCTCTAGCTTGGCAATTCGACGCCAGCATGGAGACTGAGACAAGCCTACTTTATCAGCAATTTCTGCGGTTGATAAACTAGCATCTTGTTGTAAAAGTGCCAATATTTGGCGATCTACGTGATTTAGAGACATTTTATTTCTTATTTATCAAATAAACTGGTTAAATTATACAATCATTTTAAAACTCAGTCTGCTTATTTTTAATTTTTATGCAGTTTGCCAAACTTCAAATAAGTAACTTAACCAAACTTACCACTCACAAAAGGGTTTGTTTGTTTTTCAAATCCAACCGTAGTGTCGCTCCCATGCCCTGCCAATATTTTAGTATTATCAGGTAAGGTTAGAATATGCGTCTTAATCGACTCTATAAGTTGTTCGCTGTTCCCCTTAGGGAAATCAGTTCGCCCTACTGAGCCTTTAAAAATAACATCACCTACAATAACGCATTCATTGTCTTGTTGATAAAACACAATATGACCAGGTGTATGCCCTGGGCAATGCTTCACTAAAAAGCTAAGTTTACCTACGCTCACGGTGTCGTTATGGTTTAGCCAAATATCCGGATAAAAAGGCTCAATGGGTTTAAACCCGAACATTTGTGCTTGCATAGGTAAGTTTTCAAACCAGAAGTACTCATCTTTTTGTGGGCCAATAATTTGTACGTTAAATTGATTACGTAAAATATCAGCCCCACCCACATGATCTAAATGCCCGTGCGTTAACCAAATAGCACTTAATTCTAGTTTATGCTCATTAAGGGCTGCTACTATTTTATCAGGGTCGCCACCTGGGTCTATGACTACGGCTTGTTTAGTTTCACTACACCAAATAATACGACTATTTTGTGCAAATGCAGTGACGGGTATGGTTATAATTTGCATATTAGATTTCTTTACTTTTTTGATCCGGGATAACAACTTCTTCTTCAAATGACATCAATATTGGGTACTTTAAGTACGCTTGATCATAAAATGGACTTTGCTCATATAACCAGTTTAATCTCGCATCAGCGTCGCTTGCGAACGATTTATCTTTAAGCTTTTCATCAAACTTAAGCGCTAGCTTTGGATTGTCTTTTAGCATTTGGCGTGCAAACGGAATTAGTGCATAGTTTTCCATATACTCAGTACGCTGAAAAATAGTATTAAATTCCCCCCATGCAAAAAACGAATCTGGTGCTTCAGGATGCAATAAATGCACAGCAAGCTCACCTGCTTTTTGTTGAGTATTGACTTGATACCAACCATCTAAATCTACATTTATAGCTGGGACATAATCAAAACTTGCTGACACTCTAAAACGGCCTTCAAATGGTGCTTTATCAAACGTGTAGTCTGCCACCTTTGCTACTTTTAAAGGCTGTGTGTTTGCCCCTTCAAGTTTATTAATAGAGACACCATGTAACTTTAGTTTCTTAATAATATTGCGATATACAGGCGGAATAAAAAAAGCTTTAGGTACTTCAACTGTATGTTGTACATCTTTTTGCCAATAAATAGGTAAGTCGGTATATGTATGTACTTTACCCAAATACTTCACTTCATTTTGGCCTGAGAGCGCATTCATGCTTGATGAATACTCAATACCTTTAAACTGCGCAATCGTATCAGCTTGCTTGGAATAGCCACGCTTTACTATTAACTGTTTAGGAACAAATTCCTGTTCTTTTTTTACTGCATTAGCTAATTCATGACTGTGCTTTGATAGCGCAGTAATAGCACCATCTAAAAATACGTAAGTTCCTAATACACGTTGCTTGTAAGGCTTCAATGAATGATTTTCAACTAAAATAGTCGGTAATGACTTTAAATCACCCCAACCATTTGAAAAGCGCGGCGTAGCAACCCATCCCGCTAATCCTTTTTTAAAGTCGCGCTTGTCCATAACAAAAACAAGTGGCCCTGGCATGTGCCCTTGCTTAGCTAGCGTATCGTCAATCAGAGGCTTAAAAAACTGGTTTAGTGCATCAGATACCGCAGGCGACTCGCTTGAAAATACCGGATTGTAGCCATAAGTCACATCGTATTGGTAATCTGCGCCGTCGGTTACGTGTACATCAATGTATAAATTTGGGTTGTAGTCGTTAATAACCTTTAAAACACTTCTAACTTCTGGGGTATCTAATTTAGTAAAATCGCGATTTAAATTAAGGTTATTAGCATTTGTTCTAAAGCCCATTTTTGTAGGGCCCCGTTGATTGATGCGATTGAATGCACTACTACGTTCGTGTCCATCTACATTTAATATAGGAATAAATAATATATTTACCTTTTTTAAAATGTCACGGCGCTTACCCGTCGCTATATCTCTGAGTAACATAAACATGGCATCTTTACCGTCTATTTCACCAGAATGTATTCCTGCCTGAATAAAAATAGTTGGCTTAGTGCTATTAGCCATTTGCCTTGCTTCAAAAAAACCTTGTTCACTGGCAATCAACATTTTTATTGCACGCTTGCTATTACTATAGCCAATGGTTTGAGATTGAAACTGAGTAGGGTTTGCAGCAACTAATCTATCTACAAATGCCATTGTATTTGCATAATCTGGCGACGCTTCACCTTCTGACAACTCAAAATCAGTAGTTAACGGCCCTTGTTTTTGTAAAAGCTCTACGCTTTTCCCCTGCCACTCAATTAATGGAGGTAAGTGTGCGTCATACGCCACACTTGCAGATAAAACTAGTAAACTTGCAAACATAAAATTCTCTAACAAACGCCTTAATTATATAAATTATATCAACTAAATTTTTTATAATGAGGAAACTGCGGTGATTCAACAAAAAAATGCAGCCAATTACATGTCACTCATTCACACCTGTCTTTTAAGGCTATATAACGTTATTAATGTACAGTAATTCATTACATAACTATTTATACCAACTCGTAAAAATACTTAATCAATTTAACGGATTACATCTGACGCTAACAGCGTCAAAAATGTCTGATATACGTCTGCATGGATCCAGGAGAGTGAGCAATGATGGAGCAATTGCCAAGAACAACTAAATAGTGAATTTCGCCCTGCTCTAACGTATCTTTTTATCGATAAATAGAGCTAATATAAGCAGATGGGTATTAATTTGAAAAAGCCGATTTAGCTCAGCTATAAAAAAGTGTAAGTTATTAAATTACAGGCACAAAAAAAGGAGCCATAGGCTCCTTTTTTAATACTTATATGAAAAAGCTTAAGCGGCTAGGCCTTCTTTTGCTTTTTCTACAAGCGCTGCGAATGCAACTTGGTCATAAACAGCGATATCTGCAAGGATCTTACGATCGATTTCTACAGATGTCTTTTTAAGACCATTGATAAAACGGCTGTAAGACAGACCATTTTGACGTGAAGCAGCATTGATACGTGCAATCCATAATTGACGGAAAGTACGTTTCTTCGCACGACGGTCACGGTAAGCGTATTGACCCGCTTTAGTAACAGCCTGGAAAGCTACGCGGTAAACACGTGAACGTGCTCCGTAGTAACCTTTTGCTTGTTTTAAAACTTTTTTGTGACGTGCACGTGCGACAACGCCGCGTTTAACTCTTGCCATTTCTAAAAACCCCTATTAAGCGAACGGTAACATACGTGAAACTAGACCATGGTCATTTTTATGAACCATCATCTTAGGACGTAGGTGTAACTTACGCTTAGAAGTTTTCTTAGTCAGAATATGACGAAGATGCGCTTGTTTACGCTTGAAACCGCCAGAAGCAGTCTTTTTGAAACGCTTAGCAGCGCCACTGTGACTTTTTAGCTTATAAGCCATTGCAATAACTCCAAATTGTATTGCTTTTAAATTAGTAAGCAGGCGTGAGATATATTTCTATAGCTCCACTTTTAGGCCTAACTTACTGCCATGTTCCGGTGAAGACCCAGCATAAATGCCGCAATCTTACTTTAATACCGGTTAACTCAGGTGAATATTCGCATATTACTTGCAGACCTGAGCTAATTTCGGTGCGTATTATCGCTTAAAAATTATTTTTTAGCAACAGGCGCCATCATCATAACCATTTGGCGACCTTCAACACGATTTGGGAAAGACTCAACTACTGCAAGTTCTTCTAAATCGGCTTTGATACGGTTTAATAATTCTATACCAATTTCTTGGTGAGCCATTTCACGACCACGGAAGCGGATAGTAATCTTAGCTTTATCGCCAGCTTCTAAGAACTTACGTAAGTTGCGAAGCTTAACCTGATAATCACCTTCATCCGTACCAGGACGGAATTTGATTTCTTTTATCTGGATTTGCTTTTGCTTCTTCTTCTGCTCTTTTAGTTCTTTGCTTTTTTCAAAGATGAACTTACCGTAATCCATGATTCTACAAACAGGCGGCTCAGCGTTTGGACTGATCTCAACAAGATCAACACCCGCTGCATCGGCCATAGTTTGCGCGTCTTGTAATGACTGAATTCCAGCTTGTTCGCCTTCAATGTCAATTAAACGAACTTCTTGCGCTGTAATTTCTTCGTTAATACGATTTTTTTGAGCTGTTTGTTGCCCTTTCTTGCCGCCTCTAATAGTACGTTCCTCCAAGAATATCAATAATATAAGCGTGTAATTGGCTGTTTGTTAATGCCTTACACGCTCGATTTTTACTGTCGATTTTTAATTTCTTCGCTAATTTTAGCTACAAAATCATCGACATTAAATTTGCCTAGGTCTTCACCTGTGCGAGTACGCACTGCTACTTCTTGTTGTTCAACTTCTTTATCGCCAACAACGAGCAAGTATGGAATACGCTTCAGTGTATGCTCACGGATTTTAAAGCCAATCTTCTCATTTCTCAAGTCAGCAGCGGCTCTAATTCCAAGTTTATTTAATTTTTGTACAACTTCTTTAACATAAGGAGCCTGTTTATCGGTAATATTCATAATTACCACTTGCTTTGGCGCAAGCCACGTTGGGAATAAACCAGCGTACTCTTCAGTTAAAATGCCAATAAAGCGTTCAATAGAACCTAAAATAGCACGATGTATCATTACAGGTGTACGACGTTCGTTATTTTCTGCTACATAAGTAGCGCCTAAACGACCCGGTAATGCAAAGTCTAATTGCACTGTACCACACTGCCACGCTCTGTCTAAACAATCGTATAAAGTAAATTCAATCTTTGGACCATAAAACGCGCCTTCACCCGGAAGATAATCAAATTCAATATCGTTTAGCTTAAGTGCTTCGGCTAAAGCAAGCTCTGCTTTATCCCACATATGGTCTTCACCAATGCGTTGTTCTGGGCGAGTAGATAGCTTAACTACAATCTTCTCAAATCCGAATGTTTCATATGTATCATAAACCATCTTAATACACGCTGAAACTTCGTCCATTATCTGCTCTTCGGTACAGAAAATGTGAGCATCATCTTGTGTAAAGCCACGTACACGCATTAAACCGTGTAGTGCACCTGATGGTTCATTACGATGACAACAACCAAATTCAGCCATACGAAGTGGTAAATCACGGTACGATTTTAAACCCTGGTTAAAGATCTGCACATGTCCTGGGCAGTTCATTGGTTTAATCGCGTATTCACGCTTTTCAGACTCAGTGGTAAACATTGCTTCTGAATATTTTTCCCAGTGACCTGATTTTTCCCAAAGTGAACGGTCCATCATCATTGGACCTTTTACTTCTTCGTACTCATATTCGCGTAACTTTTCACGTACAAATTCTTCAAGCTCGCGGTAAATGCTCCAACCATCGTTGTGCCAAAATACCATGCCTGGCGCTTCTTCTTGCCAATGCCATAAATCAAGCGCTTTACCAATACGGCGGTGATCGCGTTTTTCAGCTTCTTCAAGGCGTTTTAAATACGCTTTAAGTTGCTTTTTATCGCCCCACGCTGTGCCGTAAATGCGTTGTAGCATTTTGTTTTCTGAATCACCACGCCAATATGCACCCGCAACTTTCATTATTTTGAAGTTTTGGCAAAATTTCATGTTAGGAACGTGAGGTCCACGACACATGTCTACATATTCTTCGTGATGATATAATCCTGGGCGGTCATCTTTAGCGATGTTTTCGTCCAGAATTTCTATTTTGTATGTTTCGCCACGCGCTTCAAATGTATCGCGTGCTTCTTGCCAGCTTACTGTTTTTTTCACTACGTCGTAGTTGGTTTTTGCAAGTTGCAACATACGCTTTTCAATTGCTTCAAGATCATCTTGTGATAATGAATGTTCCATATCGATATCGTAGTAAAAACCGTTATCAATGGTAGGACCAATTGCCATTTTTGCGTCTGGGAAAAGTTGCTTAACTGCATGACCAATTAAGTGAGCACAAGAGTGACGAATGATTTCAAGGCCGTCATCGTCTTTAGCGGTAATGATCTCAAGACGAGAGTCTTCACTAATTAAATCACATGCATCAACACGGTCGCCATTAACACGACCCGCAATGGTCGCTTTAGCTAAACCAGGGCCAATATCGTTTGCAACATCAAGCGTGCTTACAGGGTTTTCAAAACTACGTTGACTTCCGTCTGGAAGAGTAATAACTGGCATTATAAATCCTTGCTACAGTGGTGACACCTACAATGTATCACGTGTATTTTTAATAAATTAAATGAGAATGACTCGACAACGCTTTTACGAATAAGCATTGACTAATAAATGTAGATGCAGAGTCTATTCAACTACAAAGATATATTGTCGCGTGCTGCGCATTTAATTACAAGTTTTAAGGGGTGAAATCCACCCGTTTTGAGCACAAAATGTAACTTTTAGAGCAAAAAAAATCATTTCATTAAAATATAAAAGCATCAACGCACTAATTACGCACCTACAACTATACCTACACTCGCATTTTAATGTGTGTTGCGTATAATACTGCGTAATTAAGTTATTTTAGAGAATAGACATGAGAACATGTGGTGTAGAAATTACCGGTAGTGATGTACTACTTTGTATTTTAAGTAAAGATAATGACGTATTTGATATTCGCGATGTGCGCCAAACACGCTTTACCTTAGGTAACGGTAACGACACTGAAGTAATGCGTAAATTTCAATTCGATTTTGCAAAACTAATGCAAGATTACCAAATTGATTCTGTTGCAATCCGTGAGCGTCAGCCTAAAGGTAAATTTGCTGGCAGCGCAAAGGGATTCAAAATGGAAACTGCGATTCAATTAATCGACAATTTAGACGTACGTTTATTTACCACAACTGAAATTAAAGAACAGGTAAAGCGTAATCCTATTCCTATTGATTTTGAAGAAACAGGTCTTAAAAAGTACCAAGAAAATGCATTTGTAAACGCTTACGTTTACATAATGAAAAAAACATACCGCAGCGACGAAATGTAAACTCATTACTCGTTTAAAAACGCGTACTTACATTGTAAGACGCGTTTTTTTGTGTCTAAAAAGTAGTATTAGCTTTTATTAATCTAATAATACATTAGTCTAACTGCACTTCTCTTTGTCGACAATATGTGTTTATTTTAACTTTGTAGTTTACATAACTCACACACATTTTCATGGAGAGAGCAATGCACACACACACTATTGCGGTAAAAGAAGTAGAACAAATAAATCACTTACCGTTATCGCAAAGCTATTTTAAAGGTATACAAAGCACACCTTTAACAAATTCGACTATCGGGGAGTACTTTGACTTTATTGTCGACAAAAATCCAGAGGCGTTAGCTGTTGTAGTTCATCACCAGGGTATTCGCTTAACGTATAAAGAATTTCAAAAAGAAGTTAATCAACTTGCTATGGGGTTGCTGGCACTTGGCGTGAAACCAGGCGAGCGTGTTGGTATTTGGTCTCCTAATAATATTGAGTGGTGCTTAACCCAATTTGCAACGGCAAAAATTGGCGCAATAATGGTGTGTATCAACCCAGCGTATCGCCCTAACGAATTACAATATGCCTTAAATAGTGTTGAATGCTCTACTCTAATCACAGCATCAAACTTTAAAGGCAGTGATTATTTAGAAATGCTCAATGGTTTGGCTCCAGAACTTGCAACTTGCGATAAAGACACACTCAATTTAAAAGCACTGCCCACTCTTAAAAATATAATCCGCATTGGCGATGAAGCATCTCCTGGTATGTACTCTTTTAATGATGTTATTAACTTGCCAACATCGGCACATGAGCTTGAATTAAAAGCAATAGGTGCAAACTTAAATGCTGAGCAAGACATCAATATACAATTTACATCAGGCACAACAGGCAACCCAAAAGGCGCAACGCTCACTCATAAAAACATTTTAAATAATGCGCTATTCGTCGCCGAATCTATGCACTTTACGAGCGATGACAAGTTATGTATCCCTATCCCGTTATATCATTGCTTTGCAATGGTATTGGGTAGCTTATTGTGTGTTAGTAAAGGTGCAGCAGCCATTTACCCAGGTGATTCGTTCGATGCAAAAACCACACTAGATGTAGTTCAACAAGAAGGATGTACAGCGCTGCACGGTGTACCTACTATGTTTATTAGTGAGCTTGAGCTAAGTAATTTTAACGATTATGACTTAAGTACTTTACGCACGGGTGTAATGGCAGGCTCTACATGCCCAGAGCAAGTAATGCGCAAAGTACAAACACAAATGAACATGCATCAAGTACTGATTGCTTACGGGCAAACGGAGTGCAGCCCCATAAACAATATTACCGAAACAGACTCTTCAATAGAGCGGCAAGTAACAACGGTTGGCCGCGCACTTGCCCATACCGAGGTTAAAATTATTGACGAGCTGGGTAACATTCAAAAAATTGGTCAACCTGGCGAAGTGTGTAGTAAAGGTGCAGGCATAATGCGCTGCTATTGGAATGACGATGCTAAAACAAAAGCCACAATAGATGAAAGTGGTTGGCTACACTCTGGCGATTTAGGTGTCATGGATACAGAAGGGTTTGTCACTATTGTTGGCCGCATTAAAGATATGATTATTCGCGGCGGCGAAAACATTTACCCTCGAGAAATAGAAGAAGTACTTTACACCTACCCGGGCATTCAAGATGCTGCCATATTTGGTATAACAGATGAAAGATATGGCGAGGAAGTGTGCGCTTGGATCCAACCAAAAGAAGACGCTGTGCTTGATGAGCAAGCAATTCGTGAGTTTTTAAAAGACGAACTAGCCTACTTTAAAATACCACGACATATCCGTTTTGTAGAAAACTATCCAATGACAGTAACAGGTAAACTGCAAAAATTTAAAATGCGCGAACAAATGCAAGAAGAGCTAAGCGATAAGGCTTTTTCCTAGTTTCGTCTCTAAATAACTGAGGCTCTGGATAGGGAATTTATCTCAGAGCTATGTTCATAGCTAGCAGCGTTAAATTTACGTATATTAGGACTAATACTAAAAAGCACAGCCAATTGACTGTGCTTTTTATGTACTGAATTGTACTTAATTTATTATAAATTCAGCATTCTCTTTTTTAAACGTTCTAAATCAATCGCACTCGAGCGCACTGTTAATTTAATATGGCTGTATTCATATTCTTCTTTAACAACACTCATACTCGATCGGATTTCGCCCACGATACCTTTGGCTGTGTACGGTATAACAATCTCTTCTTCAATCATGTCCTCTTGAGCAATGCCAATAATGTATTTGTGCAATTTACTAATATCATCTGGATTACGCGTAGAGGTCATCATCGCATCAGGAAATTCATCCATTAGCGACTGCTGCTGCTCAGTACTTAATTGGTCTGACTTATTCAGTACTAATAATTTTTTGCTGCCTTCCACCCCAACTTCTGCCAGTACTTTATGTACTACTTCAAGTTGTGAGCGAAAAGAAGGATCTGAAGCATCTACAACATACAACAATAACGACGCATCATGTGCCTCAGCGAGCGTTGAATGAAATGAAGCCACCAAATCATGAGGTAATTTTTTAATAAAACCAACCGTATCTGAAACCAATATACGTGGCTGCGTAATCGGATACAACGCGCGAACAGTGGTATCTAGCGTTGCAAAGAGTTTATTTTCGCCTTCTACATCACTACCTGTAATTGCGCGCATCATTGATGACTTGCCCGCATTGGTGTAACCAATTAAAGCCACTGAGAATAGCTCAGAGCGCTGCGTACGTCTGTCCATCATTACATCTTGAACACTAACAAGCTCACGCTTTAATTCTGCTAATTGATCGCGCACCTTACGGCGATTTAGCTCAAGTGTGGTTTCACCCGCACCTTTACCCATTTGGCGTTCTTTATCACCTGTTGATGTTTCACGCAGCCGTGGCGCTACATAATTAAGGCGAGCAATTTCAACTTGTAATTTTGCTGTTTTAGTACGCGCATGACGGCTAAATATTTCAATGATAATACCGGTGCGATCGAATACTTCTACACCCAGCTGGTTCTCAACATTACGTAGTTGAGAAGGCGTTAAATCACAGTCAAATACCACTACATCGGCACATGCAAAATCAAGTTCGTCTGATGGAATTTCTGACGATATTTCGGTTAAAGGGTCTTCATCAAGTAAATCATCTTCTTGCTCGTTTTCAACCATCCCTTTATTGCCGGTAAGGTGTGCTATTTCAGCTAGTTTTCCTGAGCCCAGTACATTAACTTTTTGGGTAGAACTTTGCTTTTGCGATTGTGTACCTACTACTTTAAAGCCTAACGTAGTTACCAAACGAGCAAGCTCTGCAAGCGATTCTGTTGCTTCGTCACCTTTAAATTGTGGTGTACTAATAGAAATAAGTAACGCATTAGGAAGTGATGGTTTTGCAGTTAGTTGCATAATTTTTTGTCTTAATGCACCTAAAGTGCAAACCTAATTTTCATTCGAAAGTAACTTGATCCTACGCTGTTATAGCCCAGCTTTATAGGGTTATAGTTCACTAATGGCGTTAATATTTAAAACTAACCATAATATACTCAATTTTATGGCTAGTTTTAAAATCACATTATATTAAAGCCTTATTGTTCAGCTTTAATATTAAACGACACCCTGCTCAATCATTGCATCTGCAACGCGCCTAAAGCCTGCAATGTTAGCGCCTAATAAAAGGTTTCCAGGCTCACCAAATTCTGTAGCGGTGTCGTTAGCGGTAACAAATATATTTTTCATAATTTGTTTTAGCTTTTCATCAACTTCTTCAAAGGTCCAACTTTGCATGCTCGCATTTTGCGCCATTTCTAATTGGCTTGTTGCAACGCCGCCAGCATTGGCGGCCTTACCTGGCCCATACGCAATTTTTGCAGCAATAAAGCAATCAATAGCCTCTTTTGTTGAAGGCATGTTTGCGCCTTCACTTACTAATAAACAACCGCCGGATAATAATGCGTTAGCGTCTGCCTGTGTTAATTCATTTTGTGTGGCGCACGGAAAAGCAGCGGTAGCATTAAAGCGCCAAACAGCGTGCCCATCTTTAGGGTAGTCAATTGCAGAAATATAAATAGCATCGGGGTGAGTTTTTTTATATACGCTCAAGCAATCACGCGATTGCTCTTTCAAACATTTAATAAGATTTAAATCTATACCCGATTCATGATACACAGTGCCACGAGAGTCGCTGCAACTTACTGGTGTTGCCCCCATTTGATAAAGCTTTTCCATAGCATAAATAGCAACATTACCTGCGCCCGAGACCAAGCAGCGCTTACCTTGTAGGCTATCGCCGCGCGCTTGCAGCATGTAGTCAGCAAAATAAACAGCGCCGTATCCAGTGGCTTCTTTTCGTACAAGCGATCCACCCCACAATAAGCTTTTACCTGTTAAAACACCTTCATAGCGCCCAGTCAAACGCTTATATTGACCAAACAAGTAACCTATTTCTCTTGCCCCTACTCCAATGTCTCCAGCGGGTACGTCGGTTGTAGGGCCAATATGGCGATAGAGCTCGCTCATAAATGATTGGCAAAAACGCATTATTTCAGCATCTGAGCGCCCTTTGGGATCAAAGTTTGCCCCGCCTTTACCACCACCGATCGGTAAACCTGTTAAAGCATTTTTAAATATTTGCTCAAACCCTAAAAATTTAATTATGCTGGCATTCACACTTGGGTGAAAACGTAAGCCACCTTTATAGGGGCCAAGTGCAGAGTTAAACTCAATTCTGTAGCCTTTATTTACCTGAATATTGCCTTCGTCATCAACCCAGGGAACTCTAAACATAATTTGGCGTTCGGGCTCAACTAAGCGTTGTATAATGGCATTTTTTTTGTATTTTTCTGAGTTTTCTAAGATAGGTTCGAGTGATTCAAGTACTTCTTCAACAGCTTGATAAAACTCGCATTGTGCAGGACTACTATTTTTTAATTGTGCGATTGTGCTATGGATATAATTCATAATTATTCTTCCGTGTTAATAATAAAAGTATTTATCAGATGTTAAAGTAAACGTGATCAAGTTTATGATTCATGCTTTAAGGTCTTAATTTAATATAATTAACTATTACCTTAGCATGAAAAATTGAGATATTTAACGCGAGCTACGTGAATTATTTTTGATTGGAAGCTTAATTTTTATTTATTAAAGATGAATTTAAATTCACAGATTTAAAATTAAAACAGTGCCAAGTGAGTTTTTATATTTTCAAAAGGGAATTTTAGAAGTATTAGGTTAGGTGTGGGTTTGTTTAAAAATATAACAATTAATGGGTTTTATACTGCATTGCGCTCGCAAAAAACCCACTAACTAAAAACTAATTAGCTAAAACCAGTTACTCAGCAGACTCTTCTGGACGGTGCTGCTTTTGTACGCCAGTTAAAAACAAACGTAATATTTGATCGTTACAAACACGGTAATGTTTGTTATCTACTTTTCGAGAAAATGCGCTTAACTCATGTTTACTTAAATCAAAATCAACAAGTGCAAGTGTTGCTATAACATCTTCTGCTTTCATATTTAAAGCAATACGTAGCTTCATAAAGATAATATTGTTGTTTAGCTTTTTCTCAGGCTCTGGTTGCTCACCTTCGCGTTTGCCACGTTGGGTATTAATAAACCCATTTAAAAAGCTAGCAAACTCAGTATCACTTATTGGGGTAAAAGCCTCTTCACCTTCTTTAGTTAACCATGCAATTACTTGCTCTTTGGTGACCGTATGCTCTGCTGATGCAAAAACATTGACCATAGCAGTATCAGTTAAGTTAAAAGTGTAGCGAATGCGGCGTAAAATATCGTTATTAGTCAAAGTAAATCCCAAAGTGAGGTATAGCAACCAAGCAGTTATTGCTTAATTTTAAATAAGCACCTAGTTTAACAGGTTTACTAATACCACCCTATTAATTTTTATCTGAGCTTCTTATACCTAGTTACCAAGCACCTTGGCAGGATCTACGCGCGTTGCTTGCCATGCAGGATAAATAGTGGCAAGTATCGCAAGCACAAACGTAACAATCACTGTAATACCAATGTCTTCAAGTACTAATTTACTTGGTAAAAACTCTATAAAATAAACGCCCTCAAGTGGATTAGCTCCAAATAATTGGCTTATCCACGTAAAAAGTTCACTTATATTAAGCGCTAATACCACACCAATTAGTGTTCCTAGTGCCACGCCTACAAATGCTTGCATTAAGCCTTGCATTACAAAGGTGGCTAAAATAGTACTGTCTTTCGCGCCCATGGTTTTTAAAATTGCGATATTGCCTTGTTTTTCGCGTACTTCCATCACTAAAGAGGACACAATATTAAAACTGGCTACCGCTATAATTAAAAACACCACAATATAAACAATGGTACGTACCATTTGAATATCTTGATAAAGGCTGCCTTGGGTTCTAAACCAACTGGAAACATACACGTAGTCGTCAATAGCTTGGCCCACTTTTAGCGCTATTTGGTGCGCCGTAAACACATCATCAACACTTAACCGCAGCCCTGTTACTTGAGTTTCATCGTAACCCAATGTTTGCTGAGCTTTATTAAGATGTATAAACGCAGCGGTACTATCAATGGGGCCGCCCATTTCTATAACACCTGCAAGGTTAAGTGTTACGCGTTTAGGCGCTAATAATGACTGACCTTTTTGGCCTATTTGCGGAATAAGTAACGTAATGTTGTCGCCTACTTTTGCATCTAACTGTTTTACTATTTGCTTACCTAAAATTACATCATCAAGGCCTAACTGACTCACTAATTTACCACTGGTAAACTGATTTACCGCCGATACATTACTCTCGAGCGATGGCTCAACACCTCGAATTTCTATCGCTTTTAGCTGGCTTTTATATTGCGCCATCCCATTCACTGCAATAAATGGCGCAGCCCCTGTTACATGCGGTTGTGTTTGTAAATCCTCAACTTTTTGCGACCAATTCGCGATGGGTCTACTTGGTGCTACATATTCAACCTGCGGCACAACACTTAGCAATCTATGTACTAGTTGCTGCTCAAAACCATTAATTACCGACAGCGCCACAATTAAAACCGCGACACCTAATAAAATACCAATAGTCGACGCTTTAGCGATAAAACTAACAAAGCCGTTTTTTTCATCTTTGTGGCCTGAATAGGCTCTAAAACGTTTACTTAAAAATGCACTAAGCAACATGCTGCGACTCTTTAATAGCTAATTTTCCATCGTCTAAATAAGCTATTTTGCCTAGCTTATCGGCAAGTTCTAAATCGTGTGTAACTACCACAAAACTCGTGTTTAAGCTTTGGTTAAGCTCATTAATTAAATCGTAAATTTTAATCGCATTTTGTTTATCTAAATTACCGGTTGGTTCATCAGCAAGCACAAGCGCAGGTTTAGTAACCAGTGCGCGGGCAATGGCCACGCGCTGGCGCTCTCCACCAGAAAGCGCAGACGGTTTATGCGAGCTGCGATGTGCAAGGCCGACTTTTTCGAGCATATCGAGCGCTTGAGCTTTGGCTTCTTTTGCACTCAAGCCTTTAATTAATAATGGCATAGCCACGTTTTCAACTGCGCTAAACTCCATTAATAAGTGATGAAATTGATAGATAAAGCCCAAATTTTGGTTTCTAAATGCGGCTTGCTCTGTTCGCGAAAGTTTTGCAACTTCTTGGTTTTTAATTTTAGCGCTACCTGAGCTTGCGGTATCTAATGTGCCAAGTATGTGTAAAAGCGTACTTTTACCAGAGCCAGAACTCCCCACAATAGCGAGCATTTCACCTTGCTGAAGCGCTAAATCAACGCCTTTTAATACTTCAACTTGGTTGCTGCCATCTTGATAAACCTTACTTAAATTTTCACAACTAATTACTAAATCATTCATAACGTAATACCTCTGCTGGTTTTACTTTTGCGGCTTTACGCGCAGGATATAAGGTAGCTAAAAAGCTCATAGCAATACTGGCAAACGCTATTATTACTAAACTCAAAATATCAAATTTTACCGGAAGCTCTATACCCGCCAGTAAGTTTAAGCCCACTAATGCAAGTAGCTCATTTATATATAAACTAAATATTACACCTAAAAATGCGCCTATTGCGGTACCAATTACGCCGTTATATAGGCCTTGCACCATAAACACTTTTTGCACTTGCGAAGGTGTTAAACCTAACGTTTGTAGTATGGCTACTTCACCTTGTTTTTCGCTTACCATCATGGTTAATGCCGATACAATATTAAATACAGCCACCAATACAATGAGGGCAAGCAACATAGACATAATGCGCTTTTCCATAGCAACGGCTGCAAATAGAGTACCTTGGGTACTGCGCCAATCACTATAATTATGATCTTGTAAAATACGCTGGCTTGCTTCAATAAACTCATCTAGTTCGAAAGGTTCGTGCAATGAAACACTTAAATTTGGGGCAGTGTTTTTATCCAGCTTTAACACCCGTTGTAGTGAAGCGCCACTCGTAAACGCAAGCGCCATATCTATCTCAGATCCGGTTTCGTATATTGCGGCAACTTTAAATAAACGCTGGCTGGGTACTCGCCCAAGTGGTGTATACGTTGAAGCATTAGGCATAATAACGCGAAGCTTATCACCCACGCTAACGCCTAATTTACGACTCAAATAACGGCTTATAGCAATGTTGTAATTTTTGTTTAATACAGTTTTCCAATCGCCTTGCACTATTTTATCGGTAATTCTATACAAAGAACCACTATCGTTATAAAGGCCTTGTAATAAAACGCCGTGCAAGTCTTTATTCGTTTGCAAAATAGCTTCACCGTGGCGATATAAGCTTACATGATCAACATAAGGAGATTGTTCGAGGTCGGTTTTTAGGGTGTTCATTTGGGTGGCAGTGTTTTTACCTGCGCTAACTTCAACATGCGGAATAAGTCCAAGCATATTGGTTTTTAGGCTATTTTCAAACCCGTTCATTACACTGCTTACCGTAAATAATGCCATTAAACCAATAGCGATACCGGCAATAGAAAAAAACGAAATAAACGATATAAACGCATTTCCTTTAGAGGAGCGACTATATCTAAGCCCTATAAATAAGCTAACCGGTTGAAACATATTATTTTTAACACTTATCGTAAAAGTATTGAGCAATAGTAGCACGAAAAAAGTGCCTTTGGGTATGGCGTAAAATGTAAGAAATAATTTAAAAATCTGATACTTGGCTATATTTACAGCAATACGTGTTTAACCATTAATTCGCGGTTAAGTTTTCAGCCCTTTAACTAAATAATCGAGCAATACCCGTACATTAGTGGCCACAAACTGCCTTGGCGGATACACGCCCCATACTCCTTCTTGCTGTGGTTGATAGGGTGTTAAAATAGGCACTAATTGTCCTGAGTTAATTTCGTTTTCAATGTAGTAGTCTGGGAGTTGTACAATACCGAGCCCCTTTTTTGCGCCATCCACCAGCGCCCAACCACTATTACACTGTAGCCGCCCCGCTATTTTAATGTGTTTATCGCGCCCATTTTCGTTTACGCGCCAGTAGCTACTATTCCCAATTAAACATTCATGGCTGTTTAGCTCGCCTAAAGTATGCGGCTCACCAAATCGAGTTAAATACTGTGGTGCCGCGCACATAATAAAACGCCGCGCACTTAACCTACGCGCTTTTAAGCTCGAATCTTTTAAATGCCCAAGCCTTATTGCTAAATCAAATCCTCCTTCTAATAAGTTTTCTTGCTCGTTACTTAGTGTGGCAACAACTTCGACCTCGGGATGATCCTTCATAAAATTATGCACTATAGGCATAATGAACGTTTCCCCATACATAACAGGGGCTGTGAGCTTAATTTTACCCTTTGGTGTAGTTTGGTGCGTGGCAAGACCTTGAGTTGCCTCATCCATAGCATGTTGTAAGTGCTTTATTTGATGTAAATACACTTCGCCTTCTTTAGTTAAAACCACTTTACGAGTAGTACGGGTTAAAAGCTGGGTATTTAAACGTTGCTCAAGCGCCGTAACATGGCGGCTAATATGCGCAACCGAAAGCCCAAGCGTTTTTGCAGCCGCAGTAAAGCTGCCCTCCTCCCCTACAGCTATAAACTCATCTATTCCATTCCAACGCGCCATTATTACCATACTGTAAAAGTGTTTTAATAAAATTGAGATTATCATTATTTGAGAAACAAATACAATAAGCCCATCACCCAAGCAAATTGGGTCTACAATTATTTTTTAATAGCCAGTTAAAGGAAATAAAACACATGTCTGAATTTATTAAATCAAAAGCTGCCATTGCTTGGGGTCCTAATCAACCACTTAGTGTTGAAGAAGTTGATGTGATGATGCCTAAAAAAGGCGAAGTAATGGTAAAAATTACCGCTACAGGTGTGTGTCATACCGATGCATTTACATTATCAGGCCAAGATCCTGAAGGCATATTTCCTGCTATTTTAGGTCACGAAGGCGCTGGTGTTGTCTATGCAGTTGGCGAAGGCGTAACGAGTGTTGAAGTTGGGGATCATGTTATTCCTTTATACACTGCAGAATGTGGCGTATGTAAAATGTGTACTTCAGGTAAAACTAACCTGTGTTCAGCCGTACGCGAAACACAAGGTAAAGGCCTAATGCCAGACGGCACTACACGCTTTTTTAAAGATGGCCAACCAATTTATCACTACATGGGTACATCAACGTTCTCTGAGTACACTGTATTGCCAGAAATTTCACTCGCTAAAGTAAATAAAGAAGCATCACTAGAGGAGATTTGCTTACTAGGCTGTGGTGTAACAACAGGCATGGGCGCAGTTACCAACACAGCTAAAGTAAAGCCTGGCGACACGGTTGCTATATTTGGCTTAGGCGGTATTGGTTTGTCTGCGATTATTGGCGCAAAAATGGCCGGTGCTGGTCGTATTATTGGTGTTGATATAAACACCACTAAATTCGATTTAGCTACAAAACTAGGTGCAACTGATTTAATTAACCCAAAAGATTTCGACAAGCCAATTCAAGAAGTTATTGTTGAAATGACAGACGGCGGCGTTGACTACTCGTTTGAATGTATCGGTAATGTTGACGTAATGCGCTCAGCGCTTGAGTGTTGCCACAAAGGTTGGGGAGAGTCAGTAATTATTGGGGTGGCGGGTGCAGGCCAAGAAATATCAACCCGCCCGTTTCAACTAGTAACTGGGCGTGTATGGCGTGGTAGTGCATTTGGTGGCGTTAAAGGCCGTTCACAACTTCCTGAAATTGTTGAGCGTTACATGGCGGGTGAATTTGCTCTTAGCGACTTTATTACTCACACAATGGGCCTTGAAGATATTAATGAAGCATTTGATTTAATGCACGAAGGCAAAAGTATTCGTACAGTCATTCATTACTAATAAACTGCATTCGTAAAATAGCTTATTAATAAGCCGTAATACTTTTAAGTTTACGGCTTTTAAGGATTAAGTATGTTAGAAAATATCTCAAGTGTAAAAGTGTCTGGCGGTTGGCATAAACAATATACTCACAGCTCGCAAAGTACACATTGCACTATGCGCTTTGCCGTATTTTTACCACCTGGCGCAAGTGAAGCAAATAAAGTACCGGTACTTTATTGGTTATCAGGTTTAACCTGTACCGACGAAAACTTTATGCAAAAAGCAGGCGCATTTAAAAAAGCCGCCGAGCTAGGTATTGCTATTGTAGCGCCAGACACCAGCCCGCGCGGCGAAAACGTACCTAATGAAGACAGCTACGACTTTGCACAAGGCGCAGGCTTTTACGTAAATGCCACGCAAGCCCCTTACAACACTCATTTTAATATGTACGATTATATTGTTAGTGAGTTACCAGCACTTATTGAACAACATTTTCCGATAACAAGCACAAAAGCAATTAGTGGTCACTCTATGGGCGGGCACGGTGCATTAATGGTTGCACTTAAAAACCCGACTGCGTTTGTAAGTGCCTCGGCTTTTAGCCCTATTGTAAATCCGATTGAATGCCCTTGGGGTGTAAAAGCATTTACTGGCTATTTAGGAAATGATAAGGCGCTTTGGGCACAATATGATAGCTGCGAGTTGATGAAAAACGCAGAGCAAGCTCATTACTTACCCATGTTAGTGAGTCAAGGTGATGCTGATGGCTTTTTACAAGAGCAACTTAAGCCAGAAAACTTAGTCGCTATTGCTGATAAAAAAGGCTACCCGCTTACACTTGAAATGCAAGCAGGCTACGATCATAGCTACTTTTTTATAAGCAGCTTTATTGACCAACACTTATTATTTCATCATCAGTTTTTAACAGCTTAGAATGAGATTCGTTAGTGTGTAGATTAGATTTATCAACATCTACACACTCTTTTAAACTCTTTGTTACTTGCCTACATGTTTGTTTTGGATTGCTCTCGTCTTTTACAAATTCCACTATAGCGGAGTCAACTGCATATCCCATTTTTGAGAAACTCAAGCCCTCTTCGTCTTTTACAAAAGTACCAGAGTTCGTTGAGCTACTACCCGAGCGTGCTGAATTATCAAGCAATACACCTACAGCGGTACAACCGAGTAGACTTTGTAAAAAAAACAACAATAACTAAAATACGCATAATTCATCCTGAATGCTAACTACTGGCTAATACCTTAATTTTAGCCTTTTTTTAAAATAACTCTGTAAAAATGTGTTAAGGGTAATGGCATATTTAAATGAATACTTATTCTTCATTGATTAGTTCATTTGTAAACTCTTTAATAAAACCAATTAATTGCAATATAAATATAATTAAAAAAGGAAGCGCTCCAATAATAGCAACGCTTCTGTTTAATGGTTCATTGTTTTGTACTAACAAAACAAAAGCGCATAAACCTAGTGCAAACGACCAAGCATACAAGCTCCATGTTTGAACTTCACTTGCACCACTTAATTGGCGAATAACCAAAACAGCAGAGTCTGCTGATGTGGCTACAAAAATGAGTAGAAGCAATAAACTTGACCAAATTAATAGACCGCCTTGCCAGCCTAATTGCTCGAAAAATACAAACAGCCCTTGCGTATAATCGACTTTAATAGCCTCTAAAATGCCTGCATTGTGAGTTTGATCCCACGCAATTGCAGAGCCCGAAAACACACTAAACCATATAATAGTCACAAAGGTTGGTACAAATACGACACCTAAAATGTATTGCCAAACCGGCCGTCCTTGGCTAATTTTTGCCAAAAACACACCAACAAACGGGCCCCAAGCTAACCACCAAAAATAGTAATTGTATGTCCAACCTGTTGCCCATGCGGGGTCATTAAGTACGCTTTCAAACTGCCATGTACCTGTGGTTATGAGCTGAATGTAATCCCATGTACCGCCTATTGCTATATCTATAATTGGCTTTATAGGCACAAAAATTAATAGCCATGCTATAAGTGCAAATGCTAAAAACACATTAAACTTACTAAGAGTTTGAATTCCTTTTTTAAGCCCCAACTTTGCAGAAATGGTATAAAGCAGCGCAATTAAAAAAATTATAATAAACCCCGAAAATAAAGCCGATTCAACCCCTAGCTCAAGCTCGAGCCCTTTACGCAGTAATAAAGTTGAATTAGCAATTGTGCCCACGACACCAAAGAATATTGCAAGTATGGCAATTAATTTAATGCTAAAGCTCAGCTGTAACTGCCAAGCCCGATTAATAACGCCTTTAGTTGCACTGATCACAGGAGCACTAATATCGCCCGCTTTACCACTATTGCGAGTAAGCCCACCTAATAACAAGCCAAATACTGCATAGAGCGCCCATGCATGCGCGCCCCAATTAACTAAGGTAAGCGCCAAACCACTTGTTTGGTGGTTGGGATACAAGCTTTGCTTTAAAGGCGAGTTAACCGTGTGTAGTGCAGGCTCTGCTACTCCCCAAAATATAAGTCCTGAGCCCATTCCTGCTGCAAACAACATAGAAAGCCAACCAAAGGTACTAAACTCAACAAGTGCTTGCGCTCCTCCTATTTTTCGTTGCCCTAATGGGCTTATAGCAATAGCTATCACAGAAAAAAGTAACAAGTTTACCAATATAAAAAATGGCGACCCTAAATAACCTAAAATTTTATTAATAGCGGGTTGTAAGTGCTCTGTGAGTAATTCAGGAAATAAAAAAGCAATAACAGATAACCCAACGCAAAATAGTAAGGCTGTTTTTTCAAGCTTAGTGGGGGGTGCTTAATGTTTTATTTAAAGGCAAGAGATTCACATAGATGTCTTTTAGTCTGGATAAAAGAATACGGGGCTTTAAAACTCAGATCAAATTAACTATTGCGTAAAATAGTAATAAAAACATGTAAAAGTTTCCTCAATAATTCTTGTTAAATATAGGTATTAACAATAACTCATTGATTAATAGTAATTTATGCCATGGCTTGCTGTTTGCTTATTATTAACAAAGTTAACCAGCACAGGCTCAATAATGGAAATTGATTTACAGTGGAATGAAATCATCGATAACTTAATACACTTAGGTATTGCATACCTACTTGCACTACCCATGGCTTACGACAGAGAGCGAAGTAATGATGGCGCAGGCCTTCGTACCTTTCCTCTTGTTGCTGTTGCATCGTGTGGGTATGCATTAATTGCTATGTCGGTTTTAGATGGCGCAGAAGCTCAATCAAAAATGTTGCAAGGCATCATTACTGGTATTGGTTTTATTGGCGGTGGCGCAATTTTGAAAAATAACAAATCAACCTCCGGCACAGCAACCGCAGCCAGTATTTGGAATATGGGCTTAATTGGTATAGCTGTAGCCTACAGCCGTTACGAAATAGCCATTTTACTTGCCATTATTAATTTTATAACGCTTAGGTATGTAAAAAAGTTTAAGTAACAGTTTTTTTAATAAGTATTGCAGCAAAATTCCAATGCATTATTTGAATAGCCAAAACTTATTAATGCAATAACTCCCCATAATTTATATGTGGGGAGTTACAATTTTTATAAAAAGCTTTCACCGCTTTGCTTAAGTGTAATTGTTTGTGCTTGAGCGCTTTTTATTAATAATCCACAACGCAAATCATTTTTCGAAATAACAATTTTATCAATTGTATTAGTGTCATAGTCAACGACTTTGTTTTCGCATCTAAGTTGTACTTTGCTCAGTGGTAATTCTGATTCTAATTTAACCTCAGACTTCGACATCATAGGCATTACAGCTTGTTCTGAAGCTAAACTAAATTGTTGTTTAATATCTCCCGAGTTTTTATAAATATCGTTCACTTGAGTTAACAACTGTTCCTTGTTTTGCTCTGTAAAGGTTATGGATTCAATATTGCCTAGTGCATCTATTGCATCATAAGCACGTACATAATCTTGTTTTGATATAAACCACTGTAAAGCGTTTTTAATCACACGTTTTTGAATTTGATCTGGTAGATTATCTCTAAATAAAAACGCTTCGTAGATATGCTGATCAAAGCTCTTCCAGTCTTGGACAAAATAACTATGCTGGCTTTTAAGCCATGCAAGCAAAACAATCTCAACCGTATTTTTTGTATGTTCATTTTCTAATTCATCGATACGGCTTTTAGCTTCATCGTATTTCTTTTCGTCGATTAATTTACTAGCTTGCTCATAATCATTAAAAAAGCCGCGAGACGCTTTATCGTTTGAAAAATTAATATGTAAATTTTGCGAACTTACAGTAATGGTTTTTGCTACAGGTATAGTCTCACCATTTAATTTTGCACTTTTGTAGTTGAGCTTAGACACGTAATCCATTACTTCTCTTTGGTACTTTTTTTGCCCAACCGTAGCTACAATTTCTATATCACTAACCTGCCCGCTTTTATCAACCACGTAACTGCTCAAATTAATCCCCTCTAACCTCGAAGCGCGCGAAGAAGTATTAGTGAGCTGATCGTAGTTTTTATTAATTACTTCTGCAGGGACAAAGTCGTCTGCAAAAACAGAGGGTTGAGTAAAAGTTAAAGAAAGGGCTAATATGAGTTTTTTCATCAGTTTTATCCATCCTAGATAGTGTTTATATAATAGAAACAAACGATCAAGATAAAAGCAAGCAAATCCATAGGAACACGTTGTTTTTTTCAATCAATTTTATTTTAGCTTTTATAATAAAAACCACAGCCATAAACATAGGCGCTTTAATCAGCGCCTTTGGAGTCAAAGTTACTAAGTAAAAAATTTAAATCTGTTTTAATCCTTCCGTAGCCCGATTTAACCTAAACGTTAATACTAATTGTTGTCTTGGTTTTCCCAAACTTTGACATAATCAACAAGCATTGTAGCAACAAAATCATCATCAATATTACGTGTATTACCGTCCCATCCACCTACTTGTAATGATAAGATTATATATGAGGGTAAGCTGCCAATTCGCTCGCTTTCATGCTCCCATACTTTTTCACCATCGATATATATTCCTACGTAATTAGGAGCCCAATGCATACCAAATAGGTGAAAGTCATCTTCTGTTCCATTAAAGTAGAGTTTATCTGACCCTACAGATGCATGTTCACTACCGTATCCATCCCAATGCAAAGCTGCGCAACTGACATCTTCGCCCCATACTCCTAAATATTCCATGATGTCGAACTCCATACCTCTACCGAAAGTCGTAGAAGTATCCCCCCACATATCTTTAATTAATAAATTGGGTTCATCACCAAAGTTTTCGCTTGAGTACTCACCGCCACGAACTGTTGCGTCATCAGTTGTTCCTATATCTGTACCATTAACAGCTAGTAATGGCCTGTCAGCATAATTTTCTGACTCATTGCTGAATATCTCTAAGAGCTGGCCTTTCATGTAGTTATCGACTAGGGAAAAACTGGCATCATTTCCCGCAATTTTTTGCGCTTTAACATACTCAGTAACATCTACCTCTACAATATCACCTGATGAAGCACCATAACGGTGAATAAACCAAATTGGGTCAACCTTAGGCTTTGTATCCCACGTTACTGTACTCTGTGACCAATCACTCGAAAGCGTTTTATGTACCGCAACACTACTTTTATCTATTGCTTTAGAGACCTTGAACTTTAAAAATGCTGAATCAACCGTATCTGATATATCCTCTAGACTAAATTTCAATAAAGTTTGGCGCCTGTATGTATCACTCCCATAAATACCTTTATCAGCTAGCAGCCAAAAAGCAGGCCACGTACCATGAACTGAGTCATACTTAATCTTGGCTTCAAAATAACCATATTGCTGCCTAAATTTGCCAAAAGTACTGATCTCAGCCCCTTTATAATGATTCGTTTTATCCCCTTGATTAAAGCTCTCTTTCTCTGCTTTGAACTTTAGTATTCCATTCTCAACACTAATATTTTCACTACCTGCATTAGCAGCAAGGCCACTCATACCTAAGTATTGCTTGCCAACTTTCCACTTATCAGGGTTTAGTGTGTTTTGGTTGAAATCATCCTCAAAAGAAAGTATCCAATTCCCTAGTACTGGAGGGCCAGTAGTTACAACTGGTTTATTCTCTTTAAAGTAGACTGAGTCCATATAAAATACACCTGTATCGTAAGGGCCCTGTATACCTACTGCTAGTACGTTCTCCCCCTCATTTAGATTGAAGTGCTTAAGATGTATTTGAATTGTATGCCAAGTGTCATCTAAAAAATCATTATGCCCTGGCTGGCCATTAATGGTCCAAAACTCGCTATTAGATTCATCTAAGTTTATCTTTAATGAGTTTTCGCCTCTGCGAAACATGAGCGTCCCTTTACTGCCTGCCTTTCTGTATATTTTTGCTTCGAGGATAGTATCTTCGTATGGCGGTACTTGCGCAATGTACAAACCAGATTGGGTCCAATGGTGAGCTAACAATACTATTGCTTTATCACCACCAGCTACTGGTTCATCTATTTGTGTTAAGTTTGATTCACTTGATGAGGTAGACCACAAAGAGGTACCATTTTGGGGATAATCATCAAATAAAACGGTTGAAGCAATACTAATGTGCGGTACAACCAACAAAATATAAAAGCTAAGCAAAAACTTACCTTCTATCCAACGAATTATTAAGGTTAATTTCATTGCTATTCCTAAAGTAATTAGTAATCTGAATATTTACCTAAGCAGAAATTAATCATTAGATGTTCAGGCACATATTAAATTTACAAGGGGTTGTAAATAAAGTTCATAGCCAAATTTATAATTATTTAGTTGTAGGATTAGTTTTTATATGGCTTATCTATTATAAATAGTATGGAACATCGCTAGTGTTTTTCAACTACTTCCATTGATTTGCAGTAGTTATAAATCATTAGAAAAATGTCTTTTAAACTTAATATCATAGAGTTAAAAATATAATTAATTTTTTATTAAGGTGTGTTTTCATTACAAGAATAAACTTATTCTCTCTTGAGCTATTTAGTCGTAGTTTAGGTCTTATGCACTATATAACTGTTCCTGCGCTCTTATAATTACTTACATCCAAGTTATTAAAGTAGGTAGAAAAGAAATAAACCAGCGTGCCTTGCTATTACTTACATTAATAAAAGGCCAAAAAACCGCGTGCCTAGAAAAACTTTAAAGTAGTTCATGTTTAATCCCAAAGTAGAACACGCTCTACATTTTAGGCTCTTTTATGTCGCGCCCTGAAATAGGTTGACGGTTTTAATGGAAGACTTGGTGCGAAAGCGCCAGGTCTTTTTTATGCACTTGATTTGGTGTTTTCATATCCAAACTTAAGTGCGGTCGCATTTCATTGTATATAAATATCGATTCTTCAACGAGCTGCTTTAACTCTGCCATGTTGCGACATTTGTACAGTAGAAACTCTTGTTTTAATATCCCGTTAATATGCTCAGCTAATGCGTTTTGATAACAGTCATATCCATCGGTCATCGATGGCTTAATTCCCTCTTTTAATAGCGCATTTTGATATACTTCAGAGCAATATTGTAAACCTCTATCTGAATGATGAATGGCATCACGTTTATATACGCGTTCCTTAATCGTCATCTCTAACGCTTTGACTACATCGGTTGCTTTCATTTCATCACTCAGCTCATAACCCATTATTTTCGACTATAAGCATCAGTGACTGACGACAAGTAATGCACGCCTTACGCTGACTTTACGTATGTAATGTCACTGACGAAGACCTCCTCGGCCGCAGTAGGTTTGTGTTCTTTCAGTAAATTGGGATGCTTGCGCATCCAATGGTTACTGTTTGTTGTTTTAGTGTAATTTTTCTTTGGTTTTACAAGAAAGTCATGCTGTCTCAAATAATCAATCACGACCTAGTTTAATATCACGTTCTTGCAGCTCTGGCTTTATCATCAGATAAAGTTTCTTCCCACCAATACAGCCTCCAATACATCACTAATTCTTTAACTGGCTCTAACGCTTTATTCCGAGCATCTATTCTGTGCATAGCTTGATAGCAACCTTGTACCGTTATGCCATATGCACGGCATAACGGAGTAAGCTTTACTTGCTGTTTTTCTTTTGCGCGCGTGATAGCTCGGATATGTATTTTTTTCGCAAGCCTGCTTCGTACTCTTCATCCATAATATTAATCATTTCATCTTTAATTAAATCCTTTAGGCGTAAGTCTTATATCTCACGCTCTAAACGTTTAATTTTTTGTGCAGGGGTTTCTTTCGATTTAGGCATGTCGGTCATATAAGTTGGTTTAGACCAGTCTAATTTACCCTATTCTCGCAGCCATACCTGAACGATACTTCGACCTTGAATGCCGTAATGGCTTTCCACTTGTTTATACGTGAAGTCGTCTTTTTCTACTTGCTCAACAATGGATAATTTATAATCGCGTTGAGTACACTTAACGTCTTTAATTTTAGTGGTTTTCACAAAATAAGCCCTAAATATGTAAACCTATTTCAGGACAAGACATTTGAGACATTAAAAAAGGCGCTTAAAAAGCGCCTTGCTAACAAGTATGTGTGCTTAAAACATATCTTGATAGGAATTTGTTGTGCTAAACGTAATTGCTTTTTCAAAGCCAGGTAACTGAATACTTTGCTCGTCTATTACAATGTCGTTGTCGTCAATAAGTCCGTCGCCAAAGCGGTAAATAAGCTCATATTGGCCTAAATCAGCTTGAGCTTGATACATTTGTTGCGCGGCTTTAATTGCCATGTTTTTCTGCGCGTAACTACTCATAACTTCATCGCCATGGCGCTTAGCGAGCATTTGCATTGTTACTTTTGGTGAAAGTACGGTAGCTGTTGCATTATTACCGCCAAAGCCTTTTGAATTTATAAAAGCAATATCCATATCGGCGCATTCGTAATGGCTATTACGAATATCAAGATGATCGGTGTAAACATCATCAGCCACTTTATCAATTGTGGTAATACCCGGCATAATATTATGGCTAAATACACCTAAAGCTATCGCTAATTGGTCGCCACTTGCAGGAGCTATAGTATGACCAACATAGGCTTTTGGCGCTGTCACTTTCCAATTATCAATAGCGAACGTTTGTGCCACTTTGTGATATATCAGCGACTCTGTTACGCGGTTTAGTGGTGTACTTGAGCCATGCGCTAAAATAAAGCTACGTTCTTGCAAAGCTTCTTTGCCTAAAAGGCTCGTTGCTAAAGCAGCCGATTTAGCCATGGTAATATAGTTACCAGGACCAGGTGACGTGATTGATTTTTTTATGCCATCTGCATTTACAAATACATCCGGTACGCAGCCCATAATGTCAGCGCCTAGTTCAAGGGCTAAGGCATCGTCCATTAAAATAGCAACTTGTGCGCCTTCACCTAATGTAAAGCCGCAGTTGTCGCCAAATGGGCGGCTACTTTTGCGATAATCTGGTTCTTCATCACTTGATAAGTTATCTAAACGGCGCAAACCTTCAACATTTGCAAGTGCGCTCATGTTACCAAAGCCTTCAATCACTTCTGGTGTAATAGCACATTCAACACTTGCGACAACCGCAACACGTGTACGCCCTGCCTGTATGTCGTTAACCGCTGCACGTAAGTTGTATAAAAACGTAGCACAGGCGCCCGAAGTCGAAAACGTAGTCCCTACATTGCCCGTAACATACGCGTTAATAAAGTCGGTCGACATTGTATTTAAACCCAGTGCTAACTGCTTAGTGCTAACACGGTCGCCTTGTTGGCGCGCCTTTACTAAACCGCCTAAGCCTTTGTCGTCCATTTGGCCAATTACTGATGCTGAATAGGTACCAATTTTATCTGGCTCTACGCTATTCATAATATGCTGCCAATCAAGCCCTGTTGATTTAATA
Source organism: Pseudoalteromonas sp. RB2-MNA-CIBAN-0110 (assembly GCF_040309305.1). Taxonomy (NCBI): domain Bacteria; kingdom Pseudomonadati; phylum Pseudomonadota; class Gammaproteobacteria; order Alteromonadales; family Pseudoalteromonadaceae; genus Pseudoalteromonas; species Pseudoalteromonas sp. RB2-MNA-CIBAN-0110. Next base: position 116,424 of record NZ_JBEOOQ010000003.1, read on the forward strand.
GCATCGGTAGCTGCAAAAATAGTAGCTTGCAAACCACGAGGCTGATAGCGGCTGTTATACATAACAGATGGATCAAACCCAGTCGGGAATTGCCCTGCAGATTTAATTGGATTATCACGTGTTGAGTCATGCTTAACATCTAAGTCGGCTGCAATAGTTACTTTTACTTTTTTGCCTTCAAGTTCTTCAACTTGCCAGCTAGCTGGAACAGGTGTAGGTAAGTCGCGAGCACGCGTTTCAAACACAATTGCGTTATCGCTTGATGCGTTTAGTGTCATTTTTTGCTGCCACGGTGTGGCATCTGCATCAAAGTGTTCTTTTTCAATTTTACGAATAAGCGTACCAGCAATAATTTGCTCACCAAAGCGTGCTTCTATGTCGCTTTGCTCAACATTATTACCTTGTGTATCTTGTAATTGGCCGTTTACAAAGCTTACTAGATTCATCAGTGTGGCGAGGCCTAAGAATGTTTCACTGCGATCTTGAGCATTTAAACTATCTAACACGATACGGCGATAACCTTGATGAAAAGAAGTACGGCCAGCGGCGTTAATGCCACCCATGCCTACTATAACGGGTAATGCTGTCATAATTTACCTTTAAAAACGTGTTATTAGAAGAACAGGCAGTTTAAATGGATTATGCACTATGCATTGTGCTTTAATAGCCAAATATTCAGCACAAAAGGCCAAAATATACTGGTCGGAGCATTTATATGACTGAAAAAAACACTAATCCACCACTAAACATTGCTATAGCGGTATATCCGCATTTATTAGTTACCAGTTTAACGCTGCCTATTGAGATGTTAAGAGCCGGCGAGGCCTTTGCTAAAGGCCATCTTGATAAGCAAAGCTTTAGACCGCTTGCTATAAATTTAGTGGCTAAAAATGCTGAATTTATACCCACTCGCGCAGGCCTTGCGATAATTCCTGATTGCATAACAACTAACGCCCCCTACAGTGATTTAATTATAGTGCCCGGAATTTGGCGAAACCCGCGCCCTGTAGTGCGTACAAATCAAGGCGTAGTTGATTGGCTAAGCGAGAGCTTTAGCGCAGGCAGCCATATAATTGGTGTAGGCACTGGCAACTGCTTAGTAGCTGAGGCTGGCTTACTTGATGGGCACCCTGCTACAACCCATTGGCACTACGCCAATCAATTTAGCCACGACTACCCGTTAGTGCGTTTAAAACCCGACTTTTTTATAACCCAGTCAGAACGCATGTACACCGTAGCAAGCCTTAATGCCCTTGCAGATGTGATCGTACATATTATTAGTCAGTACTATGGAAAAGCCGCCGCTCAACATGTAGAGCGAAACTTTTCGCACGAAATACGTAAACCCTACGAAGATCAACGCTACTTAGAAGGTGCAGTTGACCGTCATCCCGACGAGCTAATTGCGCAAATTCAGTTTTGGCTAAAAACAAATTTAGCCACCGAGTTAAACCTGCAAGAAGTCGCTTCTCAATTTAGCTTGAGCTACCGTACTTTTACCCGCCGTTTTAGAGCCGCCACTAATCAAAGCCCTATTGAGTATTGGCAACAATTACGCGTAGAGGATGCGAAGGAGTTATTAGCATCATCAAATTTATCAATTCAAGAAGTGGCTTTAGAAGTGGGATATAACGACCAAGGTCATTTAACACGCGTGTTTAAAAAAGTATTAAGCCAAACGCCTAGTGGTTATAGAAAAGTAGTTAGACGAAAGTTATTTGGATAACCAGGGACGACACTCTAAATTGGCATTTTTTTATACATAAATTATACTCTTATCAATAATATAATTTACGCTATACCAAGGTAACTGCATGAGAGATAAACTTAGTAAGCACCTTTTTGATCCACAAAGCGATGCTTCTATTGAATCAAAGTTATTAAAGTTACTTTCACTTGTACGAAAACATTTGAGTATGGAAGTCGCGTTTATTTCAGAATTCACCAATACTGATCGCGTTTTTAAAGTGGTAGATAACCAAACTACAAACACCTGCGTATCAGAAGGTAATTCAGATCCAATTTGCGAAACTTACTGTAAAAAAATATCCGATAACGAGCTAGAACAAATAATCCCTAATACTCTTGAGCATCCAATAACCCGCAACATGCCAGTCACAGAAAAGCTAAATATTGGCTCTTATATTGGTGTACCCATTATCTTATCCACCGGGAAAATTTATGGAACTTTTTGCTGTTATAAAACCGTATTAGACAATACCTTGAACGACAGAGATTTGTCATTTCTTAGGCTGATTTCTGAAATAGCTACTGAGTTAATCGAAAAAAAGGTTCAATCTGACATTTTAAATAATGAGTCAAAGTCGCTTATTGAAAATATTATAAAAACAAACGATATTACGATTTATTTTCAGCCCATATTTAATTTATCAACCAATCAACTTTCGGGTTATGAGTCTCTGTCACGCTTTTTTATTGAACCCTATAAAACACCTGATATTTGGTTTAAAGATGCTGAAAAACTGGGTTTAGGAGAAGCATTAGAAATACTTGCTATACAAAATACATTACGTTACTTAGATCAATTTGATGAAAAAGCTTATATCACTATAAATACTTCACCTCAGCATATTTTATCAGGCTCAATAGACAAAGTATTACAAAGCATCGATTGTAATAGAATAATTTTAGAAGTGACTGAACATTCACCTATTTTAGACTACCAAGCTATGAGAACCGCACTTCGACCATTAAGAAACCGGGGTGTAAAGCTAGCTATCGATGATGTAGGTGATGGATTTTCATCTTTTCAGCATATTTTAGAATTAGAGGCAGATATCATTAAGTTAGACATAAGCCTCACTCAAAATATAAACACAGACCGTAGAAAGTTTTTATTAGCTAAAGCACTATGCGGATTTGTTAAAGCTATTAATTGCTCAATTGTAGCTGAGGGTATAGAAAATCAAGATGAATTAAACACACTCAGAAAACTAGGCGTTGATAACGTACAAGGCTATTTTATTGGGCGCCCAGCTCCTATTGAAGATGCCATCCAATATCAAACAATTACGCTCTAATTAAAAAACGCCACTTTTAGTGGCGTTCTGTGTCGTTAAATTCTTTTCGATAATAGCGTTTTTGATAGTTTTTTACTTTAGTGTGTACGCCTTTGCTTAAGCTTTTAAATTTAGCCTCAAGTACGTCAACACCGTATAAAATACCGACCACCAGCACCGAGAGTTTTATTGCAGCGCCAAGGTTTTCGGTCGCTATCATAACGCCTATTGATGCAAGCACCCAAATAGTCGCGGCTGATGTAACGCCAACTACCGCACCATCTTTTGCGAGCATAACGCCAGCCCCTAAAAAGCCGATACCTGTAATTATTTGACCAACTACACGAGAGTGATCTATTACATCCCCTTGTAAATTAAACGCAGTGGATAAAAACAAATACGTACCCAAGGTTATTAACGCAGAGGTACGAATGCCTACAGGTTTGCCGCGCAACTGGCGCTCTATACCAATAATGGCACCGCAAAAAGCCGCAGTACCAATAGCTGCCCACGAATACGGGGCTACATCAATTAAATCTAAAAAAGTCACTGTTAACCTTATATTTTATTAGCTATAGCCACCGCCGTTCTTAAACGTTGACTACCAAACGCTGACATTTTACTAAAATCACTTCGTGCAATAGGTACATACTGGCAATCTATTGCGAGCTGTTTATCGTTACCGGGCCCACAAAACGGATCGTGAACATACACGCAGTGCTCATCAAGGTGCGTTACACACACCCAATGTGGCGATTTTTTACCATCAAAACTATATGTGCTAATTAATAACAGCACACTAAAGCCTTTACTTAACCACTGCTCAATATGCTCAAGCTCTACATCTTTATGTGTAAGCGGTATATTTGCTTGTGCAATACCATCTACAAATTGTTGATGCACTGTGGCAAGTACCACTTTTTTATTTTCGTTGCGTACGCCATCTAAAAACAAAGGCTCGGTGGTATTAACCATTACCTCGCTTTTAAAACCACGCTTATTAGCGGCAAGTGCCAAACCAAACGGGTGGCAACCACCATGACCCGATGTCATAAAAATGGTGGTACCTTCACGCCAAAGTGCCAGCTCATGTGATTGGCTAAGCTCAGTAGTAGGCTCAAGTGCGCCCATTGCCATTAATAGTGCAGCAGGTCCGCACGTAAACTCGGTTGTTTGCTGATACCACGGCGTTAAACGCGCCACTTTTAACTCACTCGTTTGTCGAATGTTTTTTTGCATTCGTAGTGCGTCACTGTGGTCGTCGTAATAATCGCTATATTGACCAAATACTCTGTAGCCTAAGCTTTTATAAAGCCCAATCGCACCTTCGTTATTTACAGCCACTTCTAAACGAAGGTAAATACGAGCCCGCTCACACGTTTCTTTTTCTAGGCTAGTAAGCAGTGCTTTTGCAATCCCTTTACCTTGCATTGTGGGTTTTACAGCAAGCGAATACAAACGAGCTAAACGCGTGCCTTTATGGCACCACACTAACCCATAGCCGCATATTTTCTCGCCATTTTCTGCAACGAGCAAAATACCATGTTTTGCACTAAGCCAGCGCTTTAAACTACGCGGGCTTAATTTATCGTTATTAAAGCAAGCGTTTTCAACGTCAATCAATGTGTTTAAATCGCTGCCAAGCGCCTTTCGAATAACAAGGTTGCTCATGTTATTACCCACGACCTCGTGCTTCTAGGCGTTGTTTAAACTCATCCATAATGATCATGTATAGCTCGTCGCCTAAATAGCCGTCTTCTACCTTGTGATCAATACTTGGGTTATCGTTTACTTCAAGCACGTATGCTTTGCCTTGATGCTCTTTAACATCAACGCCATATAAACCCCTACCTACCGTTTTACACGCTTTTAATGCTGCATCTAACACGGCTTTTGGTAACTCAAAGGTTGGCAATGTTTCAAAGCCACCAGAGAAAAACCGTTTAGCGTCGTGGTTATAAATTTGCCAATGGTTACGCGCCATTAAATAACGACATGCATAAATTGCACGGCCATTTAACACACCCACTCGCCAATCGTATTCGGTATACATGTACTCTTGTGCAAGCACTAATGCGCTAAATTCAAACAGCTCTGTAAGCTTAGCTTCAAGCTCATCACGGTTTGATACTTTATAAACACCTTTTGAGAAAGACCCTTCAGGCATTTTTAAAACAAGCGGATACGTAAACGCTTCTTCTAATTGCGCAAGTGTTTCACTTGACAGATCAGCCACTACAACCGTTTTTAAACTTGGCACTTTTTGATAATTAAATGCATCGTGTAAATACACTTTATTACAACAACGTAAAATAGACTCAGCATCGTCAATAACCACTAAACCAAGGCTTTGCGCCTTGCTCGCAAGGCGATATGTTGGATGGTCAATCGCTGTAGTTTGGCGAATAAATAACGCATCAAACTGGGCAATGTTATCAATTTCGTCAAAGCTTAATGCTTGTGCATTAATACCATGTTTAGCCGCTGCTTTAATAAAACGTGCAATGGCGTCTTTATCACTCGGTGGTACTTTTTCGTTATGATCAACAAGTATTGCCATGTCCCATCTAAAACGACGTTGTACCGAACTAATACGCCACTGCGTTTTAGTAAAGTTATCTAGCTTGGCTACAAATTCGCTGTACTGTTGCTCGCTTAAAGACGACATCGAGCCTTGTTGTAATAAGCCTTGCTCATCAACAAATAAAATAGGCGCTGGGTATTGTTTAAATACCGACTTTGCTGCTTTTGATTGTAAATCATTTTGGGCATTGCCAAAGTAAAGTGTGCCATCTATTTGGCCCACATTTAACATAGGTGCTTGGCCACTACGAAGAGCATTAATGGTTTTTACACTGGGTAAAACTTGGTGCTTGCGCGCCTCTGCAAGTAACGAGCAATAGTAACCTTTGCTCAAGTATTGGCTTGAGTCGCACAGATTAATAATGCGTGTTTTTGGTTCGTTATGTTTTGGGTAATCACGTAAGTAGGTATTAAACGTAATTACATTTTCGAACGATTGAGCAAGCGTTTGCTCGTTGTTATCAACCACAATTAAGGTTTTAAACACGACTTTTCCTAGTTAAGTCAAAATATAAAAAGCATGCTTAGTAAAATACTAAGCATTATAAATAGAAACACCCATCGTACTAAGTGGGCATTGCGCGAATCACTTAATATGATGGGTGCTTTAACAGGTACCTACTGTACGAGTTAGCGCTTAAATTGCTTAAGCGACATGTGCTTTATATGCCCTTTTTTAAAAACGCACAAACGAGATATTTTTAGCGTGAAGATAAAAAATATTGATTAACTAATAACGCAGATTAAAATACGCAAAACAATACCTTATGAGAGTTAAAAATGTCGCTGCCTGCTTGCCCAAAATGCCAATGTGAATATGTTTACGAGGACCAACAACTGCTTGTTTGCCCCGAGTGCGCCCATGAGTGGAACCCTAATAATACAAACGATGAAGACGCAATTTTAGTTAAAGATGCCAATGGCACTTTGCTAAATGATGGTGACAAAGTGACAGTAGCCAAAGATTTAAAAATTAAAGGCAGCTCGCAAGTAATTAAAATTGGCACCAAAGCGGTAGTTAGAAGAGTACTTGATAAAAAAGATCACGAACTTGATTGTAAAGTAGAAGGCATTGGCGAAATGATGGTAACAGCAAAGTTTGTGAAAAAAGCTACCTAAAATTGGATATTTAAAATATAAGGATGTTAGATGAAAAATCATAAAAATAAATTCATCCAAGCCTTATGGTCTGTTATTGAAGCTTATTATTAGTGCGTGTAATAGATTTTGTTTGACTGCTATTAGTTGGTGTATATCTAAAGGTCCACCTACATTTAATAAGGTGAATTATCGCTTAGGTGTGTTTAAGCATTTAACCTCCTCACCTTAATGAGGAGGTATCTCTTGAACTGATCAGTTTACATTTCAGTTAAAGTGCTTTTTAAGCTTCGATTACCCAGTAAAGAAATCAAATACGTTACCAAGTGTTGATGATGAACCTTTATAAAATTCAGTAAAACTACATCGACTGCATGTCACAGCGGTGTACTTTTTATTTTGAACATCAAAAATTCTTGACCAAAAGCCACCCGAAACTCTTATTTCACCGGTATCAAATTCGTTATTATTACACTTAGAGCAAGACCAATTGTTATGTCTCATATTTCAACCTCCATATTATTTATGTACGGTATATTAAACACTTAAGGAACGTGTGTAGCAATTTTTTTAATAAACAAACCATAATTTAGTTTTTATATTGGTTAAGTTGGAATTTTGATAGATGTTTGGATGGCTTTTTAATAATTGCTTTTTATAATAATTAGTATGGGGGTCATACTAATTTCACTCAGGGATTACCTACTTGTTAGCTGTATATTGCGTTAACAACAAAAATTTTCGTAAGTCTCGCTCTTGTCTCATTACGTGCAAAATATATACTTTATCGTTATCTTTTTTGTAAAATATACGACAAGGATTCACGACCAGTTCAAGATAATTTAGGTTAGCTAACTCAATTGGTTTTTTACCTGATTCAGGAAAGAGTTCGAGACGTTCAACTTTTTCAAATATTTTGGAAACCAATTTTTTCGCTGACTGCAAATTGCTTAATGCGATATATTCAGCGATATCGTTAAGATCATCCAAAGCTGGATTAGTCCAAATTATTTCAGCCATTTATTCATTTTATCTTTAGCTTCAACATTCGACATGGTTTCACCACGACTTATTGCCTGCTCTCCTTTTGCAAGAGACTCAAGAATTTGCATACGCTTTTGCATAAATTCATAATCATCAACATCTACTAAGTATGCAGATGGTTGTCCATGTTCAGTTATCAACACAGGTTCTTTAGAGGAATGAAGTTCAGATAATATCTTCGTTGCTTGACGCTTCAATGTTGTTACTAGTTCTACTCTCATAATAATCCCCAAACAAATGTATCACTATAGTAGCACCGAGTAGCCAACTTGGGAAATACAACTAACGAGGCTGTATAACCACTAAAATCAATTAAAAAGGGAGCACCTAACGTCAACCCTGCTCATTTTTAAACTATTAGGTACTTCTCATAATATGCCTTTGTAGAAATTGAAATAAACACCACATTACGCTATAAAAACATAGCTGTAGGTTGGATAAATGGCGGAGCCATGCCATCCGACAATTAATTTATGAATATAAATAAGCGATTATTACGTTGGCATGGCTTTGTCAGATGGTGTTCTCTTAAAAAACCAAAACCTTATAAGATCTCTACCACCACGTATTCGTGGGCTTTACCTGCAATTGTTAACGTAATTTCATCATCAATCTGTTTATTTAATAACTGCTTACCCATTGGTGCGCCGGGTGTTACAACAGCAATGGAATGTTGCTTAACATTTACGGTTAAACCACCAGCGGCTGGGCCTAAATAAAACCATTTTTGGGCTGCGTTATCATCTTCTAAACATACCAGCGAACCGATAGCTATTTTGTCGGTTGGTTTTTCGTTAAAGGCAGGCTCAAACAATTCTATGCTTTTATAGCAATCGTTTACGCGCTGGGCTTGGCCTTGTGCTAAATAAGCGGCTTCGAGCCCGAGGGTATCGTATTTATTTTCGGCTATGTTTTCTTCATGTGTGGCGGTGTCGTGCGCGGTTTTTGCCGCTACTTTTGCTGTTGTAAGCTGCGCTTCTAGTGCAAAACGAAGATGTTCGATTACGTGGGCTTTATTCATGGGGATTAATACAATACAGGCTGTAAAAAATAAGGCAGTTAGTTTAACATTTTTGCGGGGCTTAAAACCATTGTTTTAACCCCGCAAGGTTGGTTGGAATACTCGCGGGGTTTAAACAAGCATTAAACAAGCAAAGAGCCATTAATTGGTTGGTACGGCTCTTTGCTTGTGTTTTATTTAAACCTTATGGCATATCTAATAATGTTTGCGTGTGGGCATCTACTTTAACTTCGTAGTTTTTAGCGCTTAAACCCATTAGCTCCGGTAAAGTCGCTGCAATACAAATAGACGAGAACGTACCCACTACAATGCCGGTAAATAATGCAATAGCAAAGCCTTGCAGTGGTGCGCCTGCAAGTAACCAAACACTTGCAACCGTTGCAAGTGTAGTACCCGACGTTATTAAGGTACGTGTTAGTGTACTTTTAATCGCATTATTAATAATAGTCGCTGGGCTAAGTACATTATTTGATTGAACACGTAAAAGCTCGCGTACTCTATCTCCCACTATTATTGAGTCGTTAAGTGAGTAACCAATAATAGCCAGTAAACTTGCCAGTACGGTTAGGTTAAACTCAATTTGTAATAGTGAAAATAACCCAAGTACAAGTATTAAGTCGTGCACTAGCGCAACCACAGAGCCAACAGCTAAGCGCCATTCAAAGCGAACTGCAAGGTAAAGCATTACCGCAATCATTGCAGTAAACATGGCTAAACAGCCTTGATCAAATAACTCATCGCCTACTTGTGATCCAATATAAGCTGACGATAATACCTGTGCGTTTATATCATCGTTTTGTGTAACAGCGCTTTGCCAATCAAGGCTATTAGCTGTTGTTGATGTAGTTGATGCACTTGGCGCTTCTCTTAATTGAAAATGGCTATTACCTTGCGCGGTTAGCTCAAACTCACCGTTGTGATTTTGAGCAATAAATGATTGAAGCTCTTTTAGTTCAACACTTTGGCTGGTTGTAAACTCAGTTAAATAACCGCCGGTAAAATCTAGGCCGAAATTTAAACCTTTTTGCGCAAGCGTAAATACTGATAGCAGCACTAAAATGGCACTTAAAAGCATGCCCATAAAACGTAAACGTGTGCCCTTTTCACCTTTCAAAAAAGTGTTAAGCATGTGCTTTTACTCCTGCTTTTTTACTCATTTTTAAATACAACGTTTGGCTTAATATTTTTGATACATACACACCTGTAAATACAGACGTTAAAAGCCCCAGTGCGAGTGTAATGGCAAAACCTTTAACGGGCCCATAACCTATGCCGTATAAAATAAGTGCGGTGATCATGGTGGTTATATTGGCATCAAATATTGTATTTGCGGCTTGTTTATACCCCTCTTGAATAGCCTGATACGGTGCACGGCCTTGGCGACGCTCTTCTTTAATGCGTTCAAATATTATTACGTTAGTGTCTACCGCCATACCTATAGTTAGCACTAGGCCTGCAATACCCGGAAGCGTTAACACAACCCCTGGTAATAATGACATTAAACCCACAAGCGACGTTAAATTTAATATAAGTGCCACGTTTGCAATAAGGCCTAAACGGCGATACCAAAGCGCCATAAATGCAAGGGTAATACCCATACCTAACATAAGCGCAGCTAAGCCATTACTAATGTTTTCGCTGCCGAGGCTTGGCCCTATTGTTTGTTCATGCACAATAGTAACGGGTGCTGTAAGCGAGCCTGCACGTAGTAACAATGCAAGATCGGCTGCTGCTTGTTGGCTTTTCATATTGGTAATACTAAAACGCGAACTTAAATGCTGAGCAATATTGGCAACATTAATAACTTCGCTTTTTTTAACTACTTCGCCTTTAGCGTTTTGAGAATACTCAGAGTAAACCGTCGCCATTGGCTTACCAATATTGGCTTTTGAAAACGCCGACATTGCATCGCCGCCTTGGCCGTCTAGGCTAAGTTGAACAAGTGGTTTACCCCAATCGTCGCGGCCTATGTTTGCATTATTAATATGGTCCCCTGTAAAAATTGGCACAGGGTCAAGCTCAATCGTACCGCCCGATTGCATATTAAATGTTTGCCCGCCAATTTCTTTTAATTGATAAAAACCAAGCGATGCAGTTGCACCAATAATACGTTTTGCTTCGGTTGGATCTTGCACACCTGGTAGCTCTATACGAATGCGATGTTTGCCTTGTTGCTGTGTTACCGCTTCGGTAATACCTAACTCTTCAATACGTGAACGAAGAGTTGTAAGGGTTTGCCCCATTACTTCTTTATCAAATGCACTGCGGCCTTGCTCTGAATAACTAAATTTGGCAGTTTTAACGCTGCCGTTATTGCTTGTTACAACGGCTAAATTAGCAAAGCGGCTTTGTAGCTCTTCAATAACAGGGGTTAACTTGTCGGTTGCATTAGGCAATGCGTTTATTTCAAACCCGTGCTGAGTTTGCTGCGCTTTTACACCATGTGCTTTTTGCTTAATAATAATTGATTTAGCTTGTTGATACGCACTAACTAATTGCTCATCAACGGCTTTATCTAAATCTACGTCAAGCACAAATAGCACACCGCCATTTAAATCAAGGCCCAGCTTTATTGGTGATAAACCAAAATCTTGTAACCATGTAGGGCTGGTTGCATGCTCAACAATTTTAACTTGCGTGTTTGGGTATTGCGCTTTTATAGCCGCTTGCGCCTGAGCGCTTTTAGTTGGCTCGTTTAAAAGTACATTAATAGTTGATTGCTTATCTAAGCCCTGCTCAACCTCAAGCCCTTGGTTATTTAAAAAGGTAACTAGGGTTTTAGTGCTAGGTAAAGATTGTGTTTCGCTGTGCGGAGCAGTACTGATGTGCAACCACGATTTATTTGGATATAGGTTTGGTAATGCGCTAATAGCTAATAATACCAATACTATTAGCATGGCTATATAGCTTAATTTGAACTTAGCCGTAGACGGCTTTTTATCTTTTTTAAAACTTAACATGTTGAATCCTTATTGCCAGCAGAGCTAGCAACGTACTTTTTAAAAGCACAATTAATCTGCAGGCTAAAACTTTAAAAGTTAAAACCTAATAAAATTAAATAAGGAAAATTAAGCGTGGTAGGTAGTGACAGCAGTGTAGAGTAAGTTAACGTCTTTCCAGCCACTTAAACGCGACTTTTTACTATTAGTAACAAGCGTATACCAAGGTTGTATAGGGTTAACAGCGCGTGGTTTTAAAAATATATGCCTAACAAGGTTTTGAGCAAAAAATTCAAAAACCACATCGTATTCAGACTCACTTTGAACAGTGTGCAAAAACAATGATGAATTATTGGCAGTTAACCTTGGTTGGTGCGCGTCAAAATCGGTTTGATGCGTTTTTTTATGCTGCGTAGTATCTACAGACTTAGTAATAGGCTGTATTTTAGTTAAATCGCCAATATCAGTAAGCGAAACCTGCGTACTAACAGTAATATTTAAATTTTTTGAGGCGCCCATAGCATTGCTCTGCACACTAAAAAGTGCAGCAAGTAGCAAAAAGGCAGTTAAAAACACTCTAAATTTAAACATTCACGTTTTAAAACTAAAATAAAGGATGCGTAGTATATAAGGGCTAGTATTTGAAATACAATAGCCTTTAATTATTTACAATCTATTTTAATTTTACTGAGACTTTTAATGCGCCCCAGACAAAGCAGTGAAAAACGACCAGACGCCATGAATTTACGCCAAAGTGTAAAAACACTGTGGCCCTACCTTACAAAATTTAAAGGCCGTGTTTTTATTGCACTTATGGCACTTATAGGCGCAAAAGGTGCCACGCTTTTAATGCCTTGGGCACTTAAAGAAATTATAGACTCGGTTGATAAGTCAATTAACCCACTGTTAGTTATTCCTGCTTTATTGTTATTGATGTACGGCGCGCTGCGCTTTGCTAGCGTATTTTTAGGTGAAATAAGAGATGCTGTATTTTCGCGCGTAACCGAGCACGCAATGCGTGATATTGGTTTAAAAGTATTTAAGCATTTGCACTCACTTGAACTGGCCTTTCATTTAGATAGGCAAACCGGTGGCATTAGCCGCGATATAGAGCGCGGTACGAGCGGCTTAAGCTTTCTAATGCGTTTTTTAATGTTTAACATTGTGCCTACTTTGTTCGAAATACTGACCGTAGCAATTATTTTTGGCACGTTATTTTCTGTTTGGTTTGCGCTTATTACATTATTGGCAGTTGCTATTTATATTACCTTTACTGTGGTGGTTACTCAGTGGCGAAACCGTTTTATTAGAGAAGCAAACGCTGCCGACAATCAAAGTAACACCCGCGCCATAGACAGCCTACTTAATTATGAAACTGTAAAATATTTTAATAATGAGCAGTTTGAAGCAAAAACGTACGACACCTTTTTAGCAAACTGGGAAAAAGCCCGTTTAAAAAATAGAATGTCGCTGCTCGCCCTCAACTCAGGCCAAGCGCTTATTATTGCTTGTGCTATTACCGCGTTAATGTGGTTGGGCTCAACCGAAGTAGTTGCAGGTACGCTCTCTATTGGTGAACTGGTAATGATTAACGCGTATATGATTCAGCTATTTTTACCGCTTAACTTTTTAGGTTTTGTGTACCGCGAAATAAGACGCGCGCTAACCGATCTTGAAAATATGCTTGGGCTACTTAACAAAAAACCACAAATAACCGATGCACTTAATGCAAAAGAGCTCAATATTAGCCAAGGTGAAATAACATTTAATAATGTAAGTTTTAGTTACGATGCGCATCGCCCTATTCTTAATAACCTTAGCTTTAGTGTTAAAGCAGGCAGCAAAGTAGCCATTGTTGGAGCCAGTGGGGCTGGTAAAAGCTCATTAGCCCGACTACTTTATCGTTTTTATGACGTAAGCGGTGGCGAAATTAGTATTGATAATCAAGCTATAAATTCAGTAACACTTAATAGTTTACGAAAAGCCATTGCAATAGTCCCGCAAGATACTGTGCTGTTTAACACCACGATTCGTGAAAATATTGCTTACGGTAGACCATCAGCAAGCGATGCAGAAATTGATGAAGCCATTGCTATGGCGCATTTAAAAGACTTTATAGCCACACTTGATAAAGGCGATAAAACACTGGTTGGCGAACGTGGTTTAAAGGTATCGGGCGGCGAAAAACAGCGTATTGCTATTGCGCGCGCTATTTTGAAAAAGTCCCCTATTTTAATTTTTGATGAAGCGACTTCTGCTCTCGACTCTCATTCTGAGCAAGCAATACTCGCGGCAATGCGTGAAGTTGCCAGTAACCATACGAGCATTGTTATTGCTCATCGCCTTTCTACTATTACCGATGCAGACACCATTATTGTGCTCAAAGCCGGACAAATTATTGAGCAAGGTAAGCACGATGAGTTACTTACACTCGCCGGAGAATACGCCCGTATGTGGGAGCTTCAGCATAAAAAATAAGGGATAGTAGGCGTGAGTTTACCTCGCGCTTTTTGAGCTAACTTAAACAAGCGCGGCATAAAGCCACGCCTACAGATAAATTAAAGCCCCAGCCCACGAATACATCTAAACATTGCTGTTAAAGCGTAGGCGTGAGTTTACCTCGCGCTTTTAAGCTAATTTAAACAATCGCGGCATAAAGCCCCGTCTACACATAAATTTAAGCCCCAGCCCACGAATACATCTAAGCATCGCTATTAACCGTGGGCGTGAGTTTACCTCGCGCTTTTAAGCTAATTTAAACAAGCGCGGCATAAAGCCCCGTCTACACATAAATTTAAGCCCCAGCCCACGAATACATCTAAGCATCGCTATTAACTGTAGGCGTGAGTTTACCTCGCGCTTTTAAGCTAATTTAAACAAGCGCGGCATAAAGCCCGCCTACACATAAATTTAAGCCCTGCCCCATGAATAAACCTAAACATTGCTGTTAAAGCGTAGGCGTGAGTTTACCTCTCGCTTTGGGCTTGGCCTCTTCTCACTTAATCTAAGTTTTATCGAGCGCTGTGGTGATTCACCTCAAAAGGTTTGTTTGTCTGATTAATATCAATAACAATCGATAAGTTAAATATTCGTAACAATAAAATGATTCTCACCTATTTGAATCCAAAAAAGCTCCTCAGGGGAACATAATGAAAAAGAGTTTAATTGCCGCAGCATTAGCTGCCACATTTATTACCGGTTGTTCAGAGCCGCAAACAACAAAAACAGACGAGCAACAACCTAAAGTAGCTACAGCAACAGTGGCAGAAAAAGCAGAATTAGGTAGTTTTGGTGTTGATTTAACAGCCCGTAACGAAGCCGTTAAACCAGGCGATGACTTTTTTATGTATGCCAGTGGCACATGGTATGACAACTACGAAATGCCTGCAGATAAAACCCGCTACGGTGCATTTTCAGGGTTAGCTGAGCGAAGCGAAGGCGATGTTAAAGCTATTATTGAAGAAATAGCCGCACGTAAAGATTTAAACGCAGAAGAAAAACTCGTTGCTGATTTTTACAATGCGTATATGGATACCGAAACGCTTAATAAGCTAGGTGTAGCGCCTATCAAGTCATTGTTAAGTGAAATTAGTGATATATCGTCAACTGACGATTTAGCTGAAATGTTTGGAAAGTCTTGGTTAACCGGTAATAAAGCCCCTTTTGGTGGCGGCATGTGGTTTAACCGCTTAGACCCTAATAAATATGAAATGTCACTAGGTGCTGGTGGTTTAGGCTTACCAGATCGCTCTTACTACCTTGAAGACGCTGAGCGCTTTGTTAAAACGCGTGCAGCCTATGTTGCACACATTGCCGATATGCTTGAATTTACAGGCACTGAAAATACCGCTGAGCGTGCTCAAGCAATTGTTGATCTTGAAACTAAAATTGCACAAGGTCATTGGCCACGTGAAAAGCGCCGTAATCGCGACTTAACCCTAAACCAAGTTGAACGTGCCGATTTAAGCACTGCTTATCCTGGCTTTAACTGGGATTTATACTTTGCACAAACAGGCTATAAAGTACCTCAGTTAAATGTGTCTCAGCCTGAGCCAATAAAAGCGATGATTGAACTAATCAATCAAGAAGATATTGCAGTATGGAAAGACTACCTAACGTATCACGCTATTAGCGGTAACGCAGGTTTACTATCAGAGGACGTATTTAATACTAATTTTGCTTTTTTTGGTAAAGAACTAAACGGGCAGCAAGAGCCTCGCCCTCGTTGGAAGCGTGCAATCAGTGAAATGTCGGGCACAAGTTCGCTTGGTTTTGCTATTGGTAAAATATACGTAGCGCGTTACTTCCCTGAGTCATCAAAACAGCAAATGTCTGAGCTGGTTGAAAACCTTCGTACAGCTCTTGGCGAACGTATTGATAACCTAGAATGGATGGGCGATGACACTAAAGTAAATGCGCGCGCTAAGCTTGCTGCATTTGTACCAAAAATTGGTTATCCCGATGTTTGGCAGTCTTATGACGGTTTAAGCATTACCAAAAACGATTTAATCGGTAATGTGAAAAACATGCGTGAGTTTTTCCACGCAGAAAGTGTTGAAAAAGAGCTACAAAAAACAGATCGTAACCGCTGGGGCATGACGCCACAACGCGTAAACGCTTACTACAACAGCTCATTTAATGAGATTGTATTTCCGGCTGCGATTCTACAACCTCCGTTCTTTGATCCAAATGCCGATCCAGCTGTAAACTATGGCGGTATTGGCGCTGTAATTGGTCACGAAATGGGTCATGGGTTTGACGATCAAGGTTCAAAATCAGACGAAAACGGTGTGCAACGTAACTGGTGGACTGATGCTGACCGCGCTGCATTTGACGAAAAAGCCGATCAACTGGCTGCCCAGTATAGTAAATACGAGCCAATCGAAGGTAACTTTGTTAATGGTCGAAATAGCCTTGGCGAAAACATTGGTGATGTAGGTGGTTTATCAATGGCTTATCATGCTTACAAGCTAAGTTTAAATGGTAAAGAAGCGCCTGTTATTGACGGTGTTACTGGCGATCAACGTTTCTTCCTTGCGTGGGCACAAGTATGGAAAGAAAAACGTACTGAACAAAGCATGCTTAACCAACTTCGTGGTGGCACACATGCACCAGGTCGCTTTAGAGCACAAGCGCCACGTAACCACGATGCATGGTACAAAGCGTTTGATGTAAAACCAGGCGATGCGTTATACCTTCCTGAAGATGAACGTGTACGTATTTGGTAAGTAAAATGGGGCTTTAGTTAGTCTCGTTTAATTTTATTACCCTTTAGGCAACTCATTAAATGAGTTGCCTTTTTATTGGGTTAAATTTGCTCTGAAAACCACCTTTAAGCCCTCCCTAAAATCCCTTAATAAAATGCACTTTAGCTGGTTTTTAAACGCGACAGTTTTAATCAGCTTTAATACTTACTAGCCCTTGAATGCATTTACCTTTAGAATACGCACTATAATTTTATTCTATTATTTACATATATTAAGGCGAAACGCAGATGGGAAGAGCTTACCAAAACAAAAAAGATTCAATGGCTAAGACTGCGGGTGCTAAAACTAAAGTTTATTCTAAGTACGGCAAAGAAATTTATATTTGTGCTAAAAACGGCGGTGTAGATCCAGATGGTAACTTATCATTACGTCGTTTAATTGAACGCGCTAAAAAAGACCAAGTGCCAGCACACGTTATTGACCGCGCAATCGACAAAGCAAAAGGCGGCGGCGGTGAAGACTACTCAGCAACTCGTTACGAAGGTTACGGCCCAGGTAACTGCATGATTATTGTTGACTGTTTAACAGACAACAACAAACGTACCTTTGCTGATGTACGTGTTTGTTTTACCAAAGCAAATGCTAAAATTGGCGCTCAAAACTCTGTTTCACATTTATTTGATCACCTTGCTATTTTTGTATTTGACGGTGATGACGACGAAACGGTACTTGAAGCTCTTATGATGGCTGATGTTGATGTAACTGACGTAGAAGTTGATGACGGTAAAGTCACTGTTTTTGCTCCTCACACAGAGTACAACAACACACGTACAGCGCTTGAAGAAATGGGCGTGACTGAATTTGACGAAGATCTAATTAGCTTTGTGCCACAAATTGAAACGCCGATTGAAGGCGAGGACGTTGAAGTTATGGAGCGCTTTTTAGCCATGCTAGAAGATTGCGACGACGTACAAAACGTTTACCATAACGCGCAATTCTAAAGAGCGATTTAGTAAGTTAGAACGACTTTAAGCCAACAGCTATGTTGGCTTTTTCATTTTTAGAACGTGGTATAAATATATGAACTCCCTTAAAGAGCTTAAAAGTGGCAAGCTTGTTGGTGCTACTCACCTGCAATTAGTAGAAGAGCTAACCACATTTCCTGAAGAAATTTTTAGCTTAGCTGACACGCTTGAAGTGCTCGATTTATCAAATAATAACTTATCAACACTACCTGATGAATTTGCCTGTTTAACACGCCTTAAGCGAGTATTTTTGTCGTTTAATCAGTTTAAGCATATTCCTGAGATTTTAGCTAAGTGCCCTGCTCTGATAATGGTTGCATTTAAAGGTAACCAAATTTCTGAATTTGCTTTAAACAGCCTGCCAAAAAATATTGAGTGGCTAATACTCACCGATAATACGTTAAGCGAATTGCCTGAAGACTTTGGTAATTACACCCAGCTTAAAAAGCTCGCGCTTGCGGGCAATCAACTTAAGCAACTGCCAAGTAGCATGGCGCAGTGTAAAAACCTCGAGCTTGTTAGGCTCTCCGCTAATAACTTAATACACGTAGACGACTGGCTGTTTGAACTGCCTAAACTTGCTTGGCTTGCGTTTGCCGGTAACGATTTTAATAAAGCCCAGTGCCTTACAAAGTGCAGCTTAGAAAATAAGCCTCTTGACGATTACACGCTTAGTCATGTTATTGGCCAAGGTGCATCGGGCGTTATTCATATAGCGCAAGCTGCTAATAGCGCTGTAGCGATTAAATTATTTAAAGGTGCAATTACCAGCGACGGCTACCCGCTTGATGAAGTAAATTGCTGCTTACAAGCAGGCGATCACGCTAATTTAATTAAAGTACTTGCCTACATTGAACAAAGTGATCAGTTGGGTTTAGTGATGGAGCTAATAGATAAAAGCTTTGCTAATTTAGGTCTGCCTCCAAGCCTTGAAACCTGTACGCGTGATACCTTTAACAATGATTGCCATTACTCAACTCAAGCTATTTTAAAAATTGCACAGCAAATGGTAAATACCTTACATCACTTGCATGTTCGTAAAGTAAGCCATGGCGACGTGTATGCGCATAACACCATGATAAACAAAGATGCTGATGTTTTATTTGGTGATTTTGGTGCTGCAACTAATTTAACGATGCTAAGTGAGTATCAACAAAAGCAACTAGAGTGGATAGAAGTAAGAGCTTTGGGCTGTTTAATTGAAGACTTATTAGGCACGGTAACCGGCGATGATAGGCAAAGTGAGCTATTTGGTGAAATGTCCGATATGGCAAAGTGTGCTATGCAACCTTCATTAAATCAAAGACCTACATTTACTGAGTTATTAGAAGAGCTGAACATATAATTGAGTAGAGTCATAAAAAAAGAGCAACGTTTAACACGTTGCTCTTTTTTTAGTTTATGTTTATTGAATTAATCGAGCTCATTTAGTGCGCTTAAACGGGTAAACCTGTTGTTTAAGCATACCTACCGGCATGTAATCCCCGACTACGCCATATGCTTCTGGCCACTCTTTTTGGCCTTTAACAGCAGTACCAAACACGTAGTCTAAAAACGAAAAATGCGCAGCGTAATTGCGGTCAATCGCGGCTTTATCTGACGCATGATGCCAATGGTGAAACTGCGGTGTAACCATAAAGTATTTTAGCCAACCAAATTTCACACGTACATTTGCATGGTTAAACACAGCCTGTAAACCCACAATTATTACGTATAAACTAATTATTTGCTGTGAAAATCCAAGTACAAATATGGGTGTGAGCACTAAGCTGCGAGTTACGAGTATTTCAAGAATATGTTGGCGAGAGCCCGCTAACCAATCCATTTCTTTAGCACTGTGATGTACGCCATGAAAGCGCCATAATAAAGGGACTTCGTGATAAGCACGATGCACCCAATACTGCATTAAATCAGCCACGAGTATTATTAAAAACAACTGCACTACAAATGGTGTTTGCTCTATATAACCTTGTACTGTAGATGATACAGCCCAGCCAAAACCATAATGCACAAAGTGGTTAGTAACGAGTAACACAAAACCAATAATTAAATGATTTACGAAAAAGTGGTTTAAATCGCCTCGCCATTCGCTACGTAATATTTTTTGCTCTTTTCGATGGGGTAGCAGCTTTTCAATAACAATAAATATGAGTGTTGAGCCGAGTAAATCTAAAATAAACCAATCGAGCCCTATGTAAGGTGTGTCGGTGGCAAACTCATTTACCTCAACGTTTGGTCCGCCAAACATAATTGCCAGAATAATAAAAAACCACGCTGTAGCCCCTAAACGCTTATTGGTATTACGTACAAAGTTAAGTAGCCCTAAACTGCCCGAGACCAATAATGATGCAAACATAAGCTGACGTAAAAAGTCGACACTGTAGCTTTTTCTCAGTTCTGGTGTGGTTAAGTATTCAGGAAAGTGAAACGCTAATACGCCTAAGCAACTCAGTATTGCTAAAAAGCAGGCTATGTAGCCACTTATGTTGCCCTCACCTATCTGAAGATGATTTGTGCGAAATACCTTTCGTGATAAAGCTCTGATCATTTTTATTATTCCTTGCTTCGTTGAGTTGATTAAATACAACGAAATTCCATTGATTTACACACCCACATATTAACAAAATTTAGGGTATAAAAAATACAAATAGTTCCCTCCATAGTCTGAGTTGCAAATATACAGATAAACCAAACGCAAAAAAGCCACGCAATGCGTGGCTTGGTTGGATAAAGCTAAAACTTTACATCATTAGGGCTGTATTATAAAAACGCACCTAATGCTTTAACTTGGTCTAACATGCGGTTTGAGAAACCCCATTCGTTGTCGTACCAAGCCATTACTTTAACTAGATTGCCATCGGCTTTAGTTTGCGTTGCATCAAAGATAGATGACGCTGGGTTATGGTTAAAGTCGATAGAAACAAGCGGAAGCTCATTATATTGTAAAATATCTTTCATTGAACCCGTTGATGCTTCTTTCATGATTGCATTGATTTCTTCTGCAGTCGTATCGCGCTTAGTAATAAACGTAAAATCAACTAAAGATACGTTGATTGTTGGCACACGTACCGACATACCGTCTAATTTACCTGCAAGTTCTGGTAATACTAAACCAACAGCTGCCGCAGCACCTGTTTTAGTTGGGATCATAGATTGAGTCGCACTACGAGCACGGTATAGATCTGGGTGGTATACGTCAGATAAGTTTTGATCATTCGTATAAGAATGAATCGTTGTCATACTCCCCTTTTCAATACCTACGGTGTCGTTAATTGCTTTTGCAAGTGGTGCTAAACAGTTAGTAGTACACGATGCATTTGAGATGATTTGGCTATCAGCGTTAATTACATCGCTGTTTACACCATGAACCACTGTTGCATCCATATCTTTACCTGGAGCAGAAACGATTACTTTTTTAGCACCCGCTGTAATGTGCTTAGCAGCGTCATCACGTTTAGTGAAAAAACCAGTACATTCTAAAACGATATCTACGTTTAATGCTTTCCACGGTAAATTTGCAGGGTCGCGTTCTTGCGTTAACGTAATTACGTCATCGTCAATTAACATGGTGTTATTTTCAAGTGTTACTTTTTTAGAAAATTGACCATGAACTGAGTCATACTGCGTTAAATGTGCATTAACGTTAGCAGGTGCTAAATCGTTAATTGCTACAATTTTAATTTCGCTGTTTTGAGCTGACTCATAAAGTGCACGTAAAACATTTCTACCGATACGGCCGTAACCGTTAATTGCTACATTAATCATTTTAGACTCCTATTTAAGTTCACTTGCTTGGCGAGCAAGCGCTTCAATTGCTTGCCAGTCTTTATTTTCAATTAGTTGTTTATCTAGCATCCACGTACCACCAACACAAATAACGTTGTTAAGCGCTAAATAGTTCGGTGCAGTTGCTAGGCTAATGCCGCCAGTTGGGCAAAAAGTAATATGTGGTAATGGGCCACCAATTGATTTAAGCATTGCTGTTCCGCCTGCAGCTTCTGCAGGAAAGAATTTTAAATACTTAAAACCATGCGACGCAAGTTGCATAACTTCACTTGCAGTTGCAGCGCCCGGTAAAAATGGTATATCTGATGTTTTAGCCAAAGCAATAAGCTCATCGCTCACACCTGGACTCACCATAAAATCTGCACCTGCGGCAACCGAAAGATCAAAACTTGCTTTATCTACTACCGTACCAGTACCTACATAGGCTTCAGGTACTTCTGCTTTCATCAGCTTTACAGCTTCTGCAGCAATAGGTGTACGAAGTGTGATCTCTAAGGCTTTTAAGCCACCGTTATATAACGCTCTTGCAAGTGGTGCTGCATCTTCTAATTTTTCGATTACAACCACTGGCACCACTGGTGCCGATGCTAAGATTTTTTCAATACTCATTACTTGTTCCTCATTACCCAGTATGGCTAATATTTATTCAAGTCCAAAAGCACTCGCGCCTAAATCGGCACTGCTTACGATATTTCTAAATCCAGTAAATAATTCGCGACCTGTACCAAATGTTGCACTTGGCAGGCTAAGTTCTGCTTCACGTTTAGCAAGTTCTTCGTCGCTAACGTGTACTTTTAATATTCCGTTTGGCGCATCAAGTGTCACTAAATCACCTTCTCGGATTTTAGCAATAATGCCGCCTTCTACTGCCTCTGGTGCTAAGTGAATAGCAGCTGGTACTTTACCTGATGCACCCGACATACGACCGTCAGTAACAATGGCTACTTTAAAACCTTCATCTTGAAGCGTTGCCATTACTGGCGTTAATTTATGTAGCTCTGGCATACCTTTCGCTTTAGGGCCTTGCTCTTTTAGCACGGCAATAAAGTCTTGGTTTAATTCGCCACGCGTGTATGCATCTTGCAGAGCACTTTGTGAGCTAAATACTTTTGCAGGAGCAGTAACAACCTGATGTTCGATAGCAACAGCTGACACTTTAATAACAGCTTTACCTAAGTTACCCGTTAGAAGTTGCAGACCACCTTGCTTACTAAAAGGGTTACTCACTGGGCGAAGTACTTCTTCATCATGTGAGTTTGCTGGGCAATCTACCCATTTAACTTTAGTTGGGCCGGTTGAGTTGCTCATGATCAGGCTATCGTCTTTATCCAAACGAGGTTCTGTCATGTAAGGTGCTAAACCATCGCCTAGCATTGTTTTAACATCTGTGTGTAAGTAACCAGCGCTTGCTAGCTCTCGCATTAAGAAACCCATACCGCCGGCTGCTTGGAAGTGGTTTACATCTGCAGAGCCGTTAGGGTAAATACGTGTAAGTAGTGGTACAACTTCTGATAAATCAGACATATCTTTCCACGTAACCTGAATGCCCGCCGCTTTTGCTATCGCAACAATATGAATTGCATGGTTAGTAGAACCACCTGTAGAAAGCAGGCCTACTAAACCGTTTATAATCGTTTTTTCGCTGATCACATCGGCTAAACACGGGCTTTCTTTATCATCTGTAAGCTGCTTAAGCATAGTTTCTACAGCATTACCTGTAAGACCATCGCGAAGCTCAGTGTAAGGATTAATAAACGAACTACCTGGAAGGTGTAAGCCCATTATTTCCATTAACATTTGGTTTGAGTTTGCAGTACCGTAAAACGTACAAGTACCTGCGCTGTGGTAAGACGCGCTTTCAGCCTCTAATAAGTCTTCGCGACTTACTAGACCTTGTGCAAATTTTTGACGAATACGTGCTTTTTCTTTATTAGGAATACCTGATTGCATTGGACCTGCTGGTAAAAAGAACACAGGTAAATGACCAAACGACAATGCACCAATTAATAAACCCGGGACGATTTTGTCGCAAACGCCTAAACAAAAAACGCCATCAAACACATCGTGTGAAAGCGATATTGCCGTAGACATAGCAATTACATCACGAGAAAAAAGCGAAAGTTCCATGCCGTCACGCCCTTGCGTAACACCATCACACATTGCAGGAACGCCACCAGCAACTTGTGCTGTAGCATCGTATTTGGTAGCAATGTCTTTAATTAAATCTGGGTAGTCTTTGTATGGCACATGAGCCGATAGCATATCGTTATATGAGTTGATAATAGCAAGATTTGGCTGCTCATCAGCCTTTAAGCGCGCTTTGTCATCACTGCTACATGCAGCCATAACATGGGCTATATTTCCGCAACCTAAACCGGCACGAACTCTTGTTTGTTTTTTTGCGTGCGAAATACGTTCTAAATAATCTTGACGGGTATTTTTACTGCGTTCGATAACGCGCTGGGTAACTTCTTGAATACGAGGATGTAACATAATTTAACTCATCTCTATTAGTTAGAGGATAAAGGCTCAGTAGCAACTACAGACTCCACGTAAATAACTGTACTGAGCATCTTTGATTTACCCGTTCAAAGGTACGCTACCAGGGAGCCTCTCACAACAGCCCTGACACCGGTGTCACTGTATTAACGCATAGCAATGACACCGGTGTCAACCCCGGGTAACAAAAATAGTTTAATATTTTAACATGACCGAATAATGACCTAATTGATTTTTAGGCACAAAGTATATTTTAGCAAGTTCAGAGCAAAAAAAAGCCCGAATAAGCGTCACTCATATTCGGGCTACTGTGAAAGTGTTTTTAACTCACTATTTTATCGCAGAGGTAGACTCGCGTGTAATCAAGCGTGACTCAAGCGTTACCTGATACGGCTGTTCTTGCGGTTGAGCTATGTGTGAAATAAGTTGAGTTACGGCTTGTTTAGTCATCTCTTCAACGGGCTGTGCAATAGTCGTTAAACCAGGCCAAATATGACGTGCAATGGGTGCATTATCAAAGCCGGCTATTGAAATGTCATCAGGCACTTTTAATTGGCGCTGGGTAGCTAATTTTAATACCGCTGCCGCCATGTAATCGTTTGATGCAAATACAGCTGTTGGCCTAGGAGACAAATCTAAAATACTGCGTGCACTATCTACACCTGAGTGATAACTAAAGTTACCCTCCTCAACTAAGCGCCCATCAAACTCTATTCCATGGCTTGCAAGTGAACGCCTGTAGCCTTTAAAGCGTTGTTGCGTGGCACTGTGATCTGGGTGCCCTTTAATAAACGCTATAGATTTATGCCCAAGGCTAATTAGATGCTCAGTAATTTCAAATGCGCCTTGTTCATCATTACTACGAACTGAAATAGAATCATCTTGAAGTAAAGCTGACGCAACTCTTGCGTAAGGAATTTTTTTAGATTTTAAAAAAGCAACAAGCTCAGCAAAATCACCAAAAGGAGGTGTTAGCACAATGCCATCTAATCGAGAAGTCTGTAGTAATTGCTCAATATTATTTATAAGGGCTTCACCACGAAACTCACAAGGGTGTATCAATAAATTATAGTTATTTTCTTTGCATGCTTCTAAAGCACCCGTTTGCACGCGAGTAATGTAGCTTTTACTTGGGTTATCGTAAAGACACCCAATAATAAAGCTACGATTTTGTGCAAGGCCTCGTGCAATTGGATTTGGGGTGTAATCGAGTTCTTTAAATACCGCAAGCACCTTTTCTCGGGTTGCAGCACTAACATTAGGCTCGTTATTTAAAACGCGTGATACGGTTTTTTTAGAAACACCAGCATGACTTGCCACACTGTTTATTGTTACTTTTTTCATCACTCTATTTTTCCAAATGCGAACAAGGAAAGCTCCTTATTTGCTGTTGTGCAAACACGCTGCGGCACCAATTAGTGGAATATTATCTTGTGTTACAAGTGTTACAGGAATTTGCCCTGCGTATTGCGACATAATACCCTTTTGCGAAAATCGTTCAACAAAACGACTCTCAAGAAGTCTTGCTTGCATACGAGGCAGTATTCCACCGCCAATAAATAGTCCGCCTAAAGCGCCGTAAACAACGGCTAAATCGCCAGCTACACTGCCGATCCAATCACAAAATTGATTAAGCGTTGCATCGCACACAGCACATTCACCGCTATTTGCTAGACTACTTATTTGCGCAGCATCTAAATTTTTAGCTGTTACACCCTTAACCGCAGACATCGCTTTGTATAAATGCGTTATGCCAGGGCCTGAAAATACAGTTTCGATAGAAACATGGGGATGATCTTTACGTAATTCATTTAATAGTAAAGTATCGAGTTCATTAACAGGTGCAAGCGACATATGCCCCCCTTCTGAACTTAAAACAGCGGTAGATTGCGACGTTCTAACTAAGCACGCGGCACCAAAACCAGTACCTGGACCTATAACACCAATATTAGCATTATCATCAGCTTGACCTGATTTAACAATGACATTTTGTTTAGGATCTAAGTAAGGAGCCGCATATGCAAAGGCAGCAAAATCGTTAATGACCTCTAGTTGCTGTAAATCAAAATGAGTTTTAAATTCACTAACACTAAAATGCCAACCTAAATTGGTTAGATGTACCTGCCCAGCTTTTATTGGACCTGCAACGGCTAAACATGCGCGTTTAGGTGTAATATGCGAGACTGTTTGTAAATATTGCTCAAGCGCACTTTCAAGTGAACCAAAATTAGCACTAGGAAAAATATTAATGTGCTCTATTACAAATTGGTTAGTATGTTCATTAAAAGCAGTTATTAAAGCAAAGCGGGCATTGGTGCCGCCAACATCAGCAACTAGGATGGGATCAAATTGGGCAGAAGAGTTTAGGCTCATAGTATTATCTCTTTTGTTAAGCGACTCGTGCTTATTATTTTACAATGGTATACCATTGTTATTTATACTTTGAGCTATCACCTCAAAGTAGCTATCACAGTAAAAAATGCTGCCTATAAAATATATAAACAGCGAATACGTTTTGACAACAAAATGATAAAACATTTATATTATGACACCGGTGTCAGCCGTTTATCAATAAAAATATACGTTAATTCACAAAAAGCTTGAAATTATTCATTAATAACCGAAAATGACACAATTATTTATCAAATTAATTAAGTTGTAACAATGAAAGGTAAAGCCACCTCATTTGATATTGCCCACTATGCAGGGGTATCTCAATCAACTGTATCTCGCGCTTTACGTAACAGCCATCTTGTTAATGAAGAAACACGTAAGCGTGTTTTCGATATAGCTAAAAAGCTTAATTATAAAGTTGATAAAAATGCCAGCAACTTGCGTACACAACAAAGCAGCACACTTGCATTACTTCTTTTCGAAGACCCTACTTCTGATGAGTCACAAATTAATCCTTTCTTTTTAGCCATGCTTGGCAGCATTACCCGTGCTTGCGCTAAAGAAGGTTACGATTTATTAGTATCATTTCAATCGGCCAGTGCTGATTGGCAAGCAGACTATGAAGACAGTCACAGAGCCGATGGTATTATTTTACTCGGTTATGGCGATTACATTGATTACCAACCAAAATTTAATACCTTACTTGAACAAAACACTAAGTTTGTTTGTTGGGGGGCAACGGTAGATAATCGCCCAGATTTAACTGTTTGTTGTGATAACTACGGTGGCGGTAAGCTCGCCGCTGAGCACTTTATTGCTCACAGCAGAACTGATTGCGCTTTTATTGGTGATGCATCTGATCATAGCCCTGAATTCTTTAGTCGCTTTCAGGGTTTTAAAGATGAGCTATTAGCTAACAACGTAAAAATAAACGAACGTAAGATGGCTAATGCTATATCTACTGAAGAATCGGGGTATCACGCCACTCGTTCTCTTATCGCTAATAATATTAAATTTAACGCATTATTTGCTGCAAGTGACTTAATTGCTATTGGGGCTATACGTGCACTTAAAGAAGCAAATATTAACGTGCCAAAAGATGTTGCGGTAGTCGGCTTTGATAATATAGCCATTGCTAGTTATGTAAATCCACCGCTGACGACGATAGAGCAAAACACCACTGTTGCTGGGCAAATGCTTGTAGAGAACTTATTAAAACTGATACGTGGTGAAGAAGTGCAAAGTACCTTACTTCCACCTGTATTAATTTCTCGAAAAAGTAGCAGTTAAAAATCAAATATCCTAATAAGACTTCAACATAATAAAAAGGCTTCTAAATTTATTTAGAAGCCTTTTTTTAATAACTGCTGCATGCTTTATATTAATCTTTAAGCGATTCGGCAACCACCGGGTAATAATCCCAAACTTGTTTATCACTGAGTGAGCGTACAAGCTTAATGTATTCTGCATGTGTCCAAGCTAGAGGTGTTGCTGAGTTTGTACCCTCGCCTAACGCATAACCTGCTTTATTTACACCCACGCCATCCCATACTTGCTCAGGTAGCATCATTCCGCTATTAGCAAATTGCTCTAGCCCTTTTACGTAACTATTTTTAATGTCCGCTTGTTTTGCATCATCTAGCGTATTATTTGCGTTTGCGGCCGCTATTTCATAGTGTCCGCGTTCGCCTGTAAAAAATGGCCATACACGACCACGTTGGCCTGGCGTGTTGCTCCCGCTTTCGGCGTAATTAGTACCTGTGGTTACATCTTCGCCGTAACCGTCGTTGCCATAACGGCGATAGCCTACAAATGTGCCGCTACCATCGGTAAAGTTAAAGCTGTATTTAACTTGTAAGTTATCTTCAAGCGTTTCGTCGTCATACTCAGGCAGGGTTTTAACTATACTTGAATCGTTGGCACTTCTTACTCCATAGCGGACTAATTCTAAAAAACCACCGTCTAAAATCTGCTTTTTGTTAAAACCTTCACGGCCATTGTTGGCGTTAATTTTAGTATTAGAGTTAGCGTCGGTGTCTTGACCTATACGAATAAAATACTCGCCATCGGTGCTATCACCTTTTAAATTACCTTCGGTGGTAAACATTTGCGATTCTATATCACTGTTGTACTTTTTAGCCGTTGCTAAATAACGATCTGCATTTTGAGTATCACCACTGAGTGTTGCTATGTCACTGGCTGTTATAAGGCCAGCAACAACGGCAGCCGTTGTAGAGGGAGAATAACCACTTTGCTCTTCCCAGCGCTCTTGCTGTGTTGCGGGTGGAGTGATTTGCATGTCGTTCCATAAAATTTTAGCTCTTCCGCCATCAACTAAAAAGTCAGCTGCCGGTTTTAGCATGCGTGCGTACCAATCTTTAAGTTCGTTATCACTTAGTACGTTTGCTTGATGTAACTTCCACGCAAGCATAATCGGCATAGCCGTTTGATCTAGCTGTACCCCTACCCATTCAAGTTCACCATCAACATGTGTTTTTTGTAAAAACCATCCAGTATCACCATTGTTACCGGGAGTTTTGTTAGTAACTTGTACTTTTTCAAGGTATTCGAAGGCCGTTTTTGCAGTCGCTGTATCGCCTAAGGCCATAAATGCCATCGCTACTTGATAAAAGTCACGAACCCATACCGCTTTGTAACCAGTAGAACCCTCTTTGGCTGAAACAGTTTCACCCCAAGGATTAGAAAGTGAGGCAATGAGCGCACCTGCATTAGTTTTGTCTTCTTGCGCTTTTAGTACCATTGCACTGGTATAAAGTAGTTTACCTTCATCGGCTGTTTGCTTAACCATTGTATTTAATGGCTCAAGGCTTTGTAAATAATCTTCCCAGCCTAGCGATTCACCTTTACCGTTGTAGGCATCAAGCACATTTTGATAACCTTTATATAAGCTCTGTGCACCTTGTTGCTGGCTTTGTTGCTGCGTTTTACCAAAGCTTAGTGCTAAATCAAATGTGGTATTACTATCGATATTACCAAGCTCTGCCAGCAGAGTGACGTTACCGGCCTTATCGCCTGTGTTTGAATATTTTTTGCTTAGTGTGTGTTGTTTTTTAAGTGAGGTGATGCCATCGCTCACACCTGTAAAGCCTACACTTTGCATTTTGAATGGCGTAGATGATTGCAACGTTAAAAAATTATCATCTTCCCATGCTACTAAGCCTTGCTCAGAGGTTTTTGCAAAATCACCTAAGCCGTTGTTGTTTATATAAGGGTTAACAGCAACATACGCTTTCACGCCTTTAAGTGATGTATTAAAAATACTGCGTACAAACAATGTTTGTCCGTCAGGGTCGGTGAATATGTGTTTTTCGAGGGTAAAACGCCCTTTCTTATCTGTACTTGTTACTTTGTAAGCAAGCGATAGTGGTCTGCCTTTATCGTCTTTATGTAAGTAATCAATTGTAACGTCTAAGTCGTCAGCTTCAGTGACTGTAAAATCTTTACCGGTTACTACAAACTGCATATCTTTAATTTGAGCTTGGTGAATGAGTCCAAACATAGTTTCGGTGATCATACCTTTGGCAATTGAAAACCATACTTTTGATACTTCACCTGTCGCAGCGTTGTTATTATATTGGCCGTTTTGGTATTGCTCAAAAGAAGTACCAATTCCGGTTTTACCCGCGTAAGCCCAAAATGGTTCAGCACCTGGTGCGCCAGGAGCGGCTGAAACTGTAGCGTCAATATTTTCGTTATTCGTATTTTGTGCACCACAGGCTGTTAAGCCCAAAGTTAAAAGAGCGGTAGTAATAAGGTTATATTTTTTCATTGTGTGACCCTTAGTTTGAATTTTTAACGCGCATTACAGCAATCGCAGCAACAACGAATGATGCAGCACCAATTAATAATGCGTAAATAGGCTGGTTAGAAAATACGTGGCGTAAAATAAGTCCTAAAATACTAGCGGCAAGCAATTGCGGTATAACAATAAAGAAGTTAAAAATACCCATATACACGCCCATTTTATTACTCGGTAATGCATTGCTTAACATTGCATAAGGAAGCGATAAAATAGAAGCCCATGCAAAGCCAACGCCTATCATTGGAATAAGGAGCATTTTTGGATCTGTTATAAACATAAAGCTCGCAAGGCCCAATGCGCCTAGTAATAAGTTAAAGCAATGTGCGCCTTTTAAGCCCATTTTTTTAACTAAAAATGGAATACACATAGCGGCAATAGCCGCAAAGCCATTGTAAGCTGCAAATAAAATACCAACCCAATCAGCCCCATCGTTAAAGGCTTTACTTGTTGCATCACTGCTGCCGTAATGAAAGCTTGTTACTGCGGCTGTGGTGTATATCCACATAGCAAATAACGTAAACCAGCTAAAAAACTGCACCCAAGCAAGCTGCTTCATTGCCTCTGGCATGGTAAATACATCTTGTACTACTTGGTAAAAACCGCCTTGTATTTTGTTAGCAGCCTTTAATGCGCTTGCTATCCACTGCACAATACCAAACGCTAGTAAGCCACCAGCAAGTAGGTATAACTCTTTTTCAAGCGATAAACCCATTACTAATGCAAGGGTTGCTAAACCTAGCACCACAAAAATAATGGCACCTTTATTGAAGTTGATATCTACTAATGCGGTGTTAGTCGGTTTGGCAGTGTGGTTTTCAAAAGCAGCTAATTGCTCAGGGCTATATTCTTTAGTTCGCATAACTGTCCAGAGAACTGCAACAAGTAACACCACCCCACCCCAATAAAATGAATATTTAACAGATTCAGGGATTTGCCCTGGCGCAGCGGTATTACTTACGTCAAACCAATTGGTCATCATCCATGGTAGCGCTGAGGCTAATACCGCACCAATACCAATAAAAAAGCTTTGCAAGCCATAGCCCGTAGCACGTTGTTTTTCTGGCAGGTTATCGCCTACAAGTGCTCTAAAAGGTTCC
This sequence comes from Pseudoalteromonas sp. RB2-MNA-CIBAN-0110, assembly GCF_040309305.1. NCBI lineage: Bacteria > Pseudomonadati > Pseudomonadota > Gammaproteobacteria > Alteromonadales > Pseudoalteromonadaceae > Pseudoalteromonas > Pseudoalteromonas sp. RB2-MNA-CIBAN-0110. The sequence goes on from NZ_JBEOOQ010000003.1 coordinate 147,960, forward strand.
ATAGTGACGTTGATTGATGCATCCATAATCCACAACATACCTGCAGCAATCCAAAGGGTTGGTGAATGCGGCATGATAAAGAGTGAGATAGTAGTAAGTACCGCCCCTATGAAAAAAAATGGACGACGACGACCAAAACGCCCCCATGTTTTATCACTCCAATAACCAATTATTGGTTGCACTATTAAGCCCGTTAGCGGTGCTGCAACCCATAAAATAGGAATATCATCAACTTGTGCGCCTAAGGTTTGAAAAATACGGCTCACATTGCCGTTTTGTAGTGCAAAACCAAATTGAATACCTAAAAAGCCAAAGCACATATTCCATATTTGCCAAAAACTTAGATTTGGTTTGTTGCTGTCATAATTATTATTTTGATTATTCATGATTAGCCTTATTAGTTAAAACTGCGCTACTAAATGCATCTAGCGAAAGCATAAGCTTTGTAACTTCTTTGTCAGTGATGATCTTTACCGTGTTTTGTTCAAGTAAGTCGTGTAGCGGTTTATTTCGCTCAAAGGTATTTGCTTGCTCTGGTGTTAAATTAATTAATACCGTTTGTGGCTCCTCACTAAAATTACTAAAAACATAAACAGATTGCTGTCCCAGCGAGCGTACAAAACCAACAACGCGTTCGCTATTGCTAAGTGAAAGCTCTGACATGGTTCCACCTACAACAGCGGGTAAACGATTAAGAGCCATTATTGATTTATAATAATCACGAAGTGATGCTTGCTCGCTCGATAAGTTAGCGCCGTCGAATTTTCCGTTGTTCATCCATGCTTGATGCGCTGGTACACCAATATAGTCAAAAATGCTGGTGCGAGTAGATGTGCCAAAACCTGCGTTTTCTGATCCGTCCTCCCCCACATCTTGGGCAAAATATAATAAAGTAGGTGCGCGACTCATTAAGCTAGAAACTACCATTGCTGGTTTCCCCCAGCGTGCATCACCTGCAAAATCAGGGCTCGCAATGCGTTGTTCGTCGTGATTTTCTAAAAAGTGCAGCATGTGCGCTTCAATATCAACCACTTGGCTTTGGGCATCAAAAATAGTGTTTGCAGGCTGCTTACTTTGCATAATTGCTTTTAACGTATCGTAAAAACCAACCTTATCGTATAAATAGTCCATTTTACCTTGATGGATATAAGCACGGTACATTTGTGGGTTGTAAACTTCAGCCAATAAAAACGCATCGGGCTTTTGCATTTTTATTGATGAATTTAAAAAGCTCCAAAATTCAACCGGCACCATTTCGGCCATATCGTACCTAAAGCCATCTACGCCTTTATCAAGCCAGTACAAAGTGATGTCTCTAAATTTATACCAACTATTAGGAAGCTCTTTATTTTGCCAAAACGCATAATGAGCGCGATAATCTTGGTTTTCTAGCTCTTTAGGTAATACAGGAAAGTCATAGCTGCCATCAGGCTTAACGCCGTAATTCACTCTTACGGTTTCGTACCAATCGTTAATATCTGGCTTGGGTGCACGCGCACCATTCCCCGTCCATTTTGCTGGCGTTTCATCAAAAAAACCGTCAGCTAAAGGGTGAGTATTACCTCCTAAAATTGTATAGCTTTGTGATGTTGGAACCTGAAAAGACTGACCTGGTACATAATAAAAGTTATTATTTTTATCGTACTCTTTGCTGGTGTCGTCTTGTTCACCAAAGTCTTTTATTCCTTTGGGTTTTGCTACTGATTTATAATTACGAGCCACATGGTTAGGTACAATATCTATAACCACTTTCATGCCATGCTTATGAGTGCGTTCAATCAGATCACTAAACTCACCCATTCTATTGGTCACATTTATGGCTAAATCTGGGTTTACGTCGTAGTAATCTTTTATTGCATAAGGTGAACCTGCACGGCCTTTAACTACATCAGGGTCGTCTTGCGTAATCCCATACTCGGTATAATCGCCCACTAGCGCATGATGTAAAACACCGGTATACCAAATATGGGTCGTACCCAATTCTTTAATACCTTTAAGTGCAGCATCGTTAAAGTCGGCAAATTTACCTACGCCATTTTGCTCTTTTGTACCCCAGGGCACATTCGCGGTCTGTGTGTTACCAAATAAGCGTGTAAATACTTGGTATACAACAGGCTTTGTTAACTCATTTTGCGCCTGTTTAGGGGCTTGCTGTTGTTCGGTTTCATTATTGTCTGAGCATGCACTTGTTATAAGTGCGCTACACAGTAATGCGGGTACATAAACTGATTTTTTCATTGTGTGTCTTTTTGTCAGTAGTGTTATAGCTTTATACTAAAGATATCTGCAGCAAGCATACAGTTGCTGCATACGTATTCACTTAAACATTCACGGCGTATTAATCACTAATACCGTAGCAGCCATTGGCTCTAAGTTAATACTGTTAGTTAGTTTAAAAGTGTGTTGTGTGAATAATGCCTGCGCTTTGGCATTTTTTGGTATAACTTCTTGCATGTAATCAAGATTATGCTTTTGTGTTACTTTGTTTTTATTCATAAAAACTAATACTGTTTGCGTATCACTAACGCGAGCATAACTATAAACACCATTGTTCGGACTGAAATGAACGAGCTTACCCTTTGCAAGCGCCGGGCTTTGATTTCTAAAGTTAAGTAGCGTGCTTATAGTTTCGTGCATATCGCGCTGATCTTTACTTAACCCGACTCCAGTAAACGCATTAGCGTTTTGATTTTTGAACCCACCAGGAAAATCAATGCGTATATCACCATGATCTTTACTCGGCGTATTATCCAATAATATTTCGGTTCCATAATATATTTGAGCAATGCCGCGCGTTGTTAAAAACAAAGTCATCGCCATTTTAGTTTTAGCTAAGTCTTGCCCAAGCTCCGTATATACACGGCTCATATCGTGGTTATCAGCAAACACCATAATGTTATTGGTGTCTGGGTATAAAAAATCGTTAGCTAATGACTGATATACTTTAACCCAGCCTGTGCTCCAACCCTCGTCTTCATTTAAAGCTCGAATTACCGCCTCTTGCAACGAAAAGTCCATCACACTGGGTAAGCTTGACACATACCCATCTTGATTTACTTTACCGCGCTGCCAATACGACGCTATTGCAGGGTTTGAAGTCCACTCTTCGCCAACAATATTAAAGTGTGGGTATTCATCCATAATGGCCTTGGTCCAATCACTTAAAAATACTTTGTCTGAATAAGAATAGGTATCTACACGAATACCGCTTAAATCTGCGTATTCAATCCACCAAATTGCATTTTGAATTAAATACTCATTTAATAATGGTTGGCGCTGGTTTAAATCGGGCATGCTAGCGACAAACCAACCATCGCTAAACTGGCGTTTATCGTAGTTACTTGCGTGTGGATCTTGAATTGTTTGGCGCGCATGGCTTGTGGCATTTTTGCCATTTTCAAACTGCCCATTAAAGTTAATCCAATCTTGAGTTGGTTTATCCTTCATCCACGGGTGCTCAGCACCAAAGTGATTAAGCACCATATCCATAACAAGCCCAATGCCCTGCTCTTTAGCCTTTATTGATAACGTTTTGTATAGGTTATTCGATCCCATTCGCGGATCAACGTTGTAAAAGTCTGTAATCGCGTAACCATGATAAGAGTAATCAGGCATGTTGTTTTCAAGCACTGGAGTAAGCCAAAGCTGTGTTACACCTAAATTATTTAAATACGGTAATGCGTTAATAACACCTTGAATATCCCCTCCATGTCGCCCGCCTTTAAAGCCTGGATTTGCAGCTTCTAGCATGCTTTTAACGGTGTCATTTGTGGAGTCGCCATTTACAAAGCGATCTGGGTTAATTAAATATAAAGCATCTGCACTTGTGAAACCTTGGCGTTGCGCGCTATTTTTATCTCGAGTAAATAAAGGAAACTCAAAGCTATGCGCTGTATTAGTGCTGTTAAACTTGAGCGTTCCTGCTTTGGCGTTATCGCTAATATTTAAATGAAGGAAAGCATAATTAGGGTTGTCGGTACGTGTTACGTTATTAAGTTCAACCCCTTTATACTTATCTAATTTAAATTCTTCGTTAGCTATATTTTGCTCATGCACGAGTACTGTAATGTTATTTTTATTCATGCCTACCCACCAATTGGCAGGCTCTACATTAAGTGCATAACTAAAGCTTGGTAAGCTACATGCGCTTACTAGTAAAAGTGTGTTTAAAAATCGCATTGTTATACCTTTTTAATGCTGGCTAAAAAATTCTGGTGAGTTGGTAACTGCGTTACAGTTGAGCTGATCAACGTTTTTAAAGTAGAGAATAAATCGCTCAGTTGATCATCACTTAGTGAATCAACAATACTGTTATAGTCATCAGGGATAAACCCTTGCCCTATCATGACTTGCTGCCAAGCAACTTCGGCGAATAGTTCATCATCTTCACGTATTACTTTGCCTGTGTGTTTAAATAAATTCAGTTTATGGGTAAGGGAATTTGGTATATCCATTTGCATGCATTGACGCCAAAACGGGGAGTCTTCTCGCTCGGTGAGTTTATAATGCAAAATAATAAAATCACGTATGTGTTCTAATTCAATAACGCTTTGTTTATTAAACTCCGTTACTAACGCATCGCTAATACCGTTGTGTGGAAATAGCTTAATTAAACGCGTAACCGCAGTTTGAATTAAATGAATACTGGTTGACTCTAGCGGCTCTAAAAAACCACTTGAGAGGCCAACCGACACCACATTTTTATGCCATTGCTTTAAACGCCGACCTGTTTTGAATTTTATAATACGGGGCTCTGTAATTGGCTCAGCGGATACGCTTTTTAGCAGTAACTGCTTAGCATCATCATCTGACAAGTATCTACTGCAATAAACAAGGCCATTACCAATACGATTTTGCAGTGGTATCTGCCATTGCCAACCAGCACTATGTGCAATAGATCGCGTATAGGGCTTAAGCTCATGAGTACTTTTTGTTTGTACGGCTACTGCACTATCGCATGGTAAGTAATGAGACCAATCAATAAACCCTGTATTTAGTGTTTGTTCAATTAATAGTGCACGCAGCCCGGTGCAATCTATAAATAAATCCCCACTAATTTGACTGTCGTTATCCAGTGCTAGGCTTTTAACATTGCCTGTATCGCATTGTTCAACATGGCTTATTTTTGCATCTATGTGTTTAACACCGCGCGATATAGCCAACTTTTTTAAGTATTCAGCGTAAAGCGTCGCATCAAAATGATATGCGTAACTCAGCCCAGGTAGTTGGGTATTAGGAATTGTATTGAGGGGCGCAAATTTATGCTGTTTAGCCGCTTGGTAATTGAGTGAAAAATCCCATAAGTCGTCTTCGTAGCCCGTAATTTGGCCTTTTAACCAAAAGTTATAAAAATCACAAAAAGGAAAGTCTTTACCAAACGAGCCAAACGCATGCATGTAGCTATGCCCTGGCGTTTTCCAGTTTTCGAACTCTATACCTAATTTTATTGAAGCATTAGTGGCATTAATAAAATCTTGCTCGTTTATACCCAGCGCTTTATTAAGTTGCATAATGGGCGGTATCGTTGCTTCACCCACTCCTACCGTACCAATAGCTGATGATTCTATTAGTGTGATATTAATTACTTTATCTAACACTTTATTAAGCAGTGCTGCTGTTATCCACCCTGCGGTACCACCGCCTGCAATTACGACATGTTTTATTGGTTTCATATTATTGCCCACGCTTTAATACAGCGCTCAATAAACTTAATTAAGCGAATTGGTATTAATCAGAGTTTGATAAACTAGCTATAAAAAAGCCCTTGTAAAACAAATCACAAGGGCTTCTACACACAACTTTTATTATAGCTTGTAACTAAAGCCTAACAAGTAAGTACGACCGTAATCTTGGTAGTCACGTACTTGTAGAGCATTATCGCCAGAAAGTGACGTAAACGGTTCTTCAGTTAAGTTTTGTACTTGAAACTGAACAGATAAACCTTCAAGGCTTTCAATACCGGCCTCAGAGAAGTCATAACCTGCTTGAACATCCCAAATAGTTTCACCTAAAATATCAACTTGTTCAGTGTTAAAACCTAAACCATATACATCACCTTTAAAGGCACTGCGTTTGCGCATACTGGTACGTAATTGCATACCATGCATTTCGTAGTAAACCGTTAAGCTTTGAATTTTATCCGAAAGACCTGGTAGATCGTAATCGTTACCGTTTTGATCTTCAATATCAGACTCAATACCAGTATGGCTGGCAATTAAACCAAAACCTTCAAGAGATGGGTGGAATATCTTAAATGGTAACGCCAGTGAAAGCTCGTAACCATATAAATCGCCACCGCCGCCATTTATTTTACCGCTGCCTGTACCTGATGATGTTGCAGGAACTTCACCTGTTGAAGGATCTGCTACGCCCGACATATCAATTGCGTACGTGCCGTCAAAAATCCACTGAGTTAAATCTTTATAGAAAAACGCAGCAGAGAAGTAACCTTCATCGCTAAAGTAATTCTCGTAAGTAAAATCGTAGCCGGTTGCTTCTTTAGGTTCTAAATTTGGGTTACCACCCGATACAGACCAATAGTTACCATTTTCATCAGGTGTTTGATTATATGAAGCATTAACTGATGAATTCATTTCATCTAAGCGTGCACGAGAAATTGTTTTAGCAGCACCAAAACGTATCGTTTGTTGCTCATCAATCGCAAGTGACAAGTTTAAGCTAGGTAATACGTGCGAGTAATCATGACTTATGTTTGTAGGTGATGTAACAACCACACCATCAACAGTACTAAATGCATTACCTTGTGATGATTGATCAGTTTGTACATAACGCACGCCCACGTTACCCGTTAATGCAAGGCCGCTTACTTCAGCATTAATATTAGCTTGAACAAATGCAGAAGTAATTTCTTCTTTTACAGTCCACGATTTAGTCGCATGACTTGTATTTGTTAAGCTCTCTGCCAGTAAGTCGTAATAACCGTCGTTAACTAAGCCATTTACGTCATAAGCGATCATATCGCCCATGCCTATAAAACCTAAATCAACACTTCCGTTACGGTACTGTTCTGGCACATTAAGCATGCCTGGGTTATCAAGCGAAAAGCTAGATAACGTCATAAAGTAACCTTCTGAATCTTTTGTTTTCTCACGTTCTTTGTAGGACATACCAAATTCAATAGAACTTATGTACTCGTTTTCTAATACCTTTGAAGCCGCTATTTTTAATGTTGATAGCTCATCTTCAATGGTCGGTGCATTAATAAAACCATCTTGCGCTTGGTTTTCATACTCAGTACCAGTCAAACCATATTTATCGTTAAGTGCAGAGCTTGCACCCCACGATAGCGGGCCACCTAACTGTATTAAACCATAATCACTATAATCTAAATCATGTGAAAAAGTAGCTCCAGTGTTACCACCATTAAATGTGTAACCCAAGTTATCTGCCACACCGCGAGCATCACCACGGCCAGTGCCTGAATAGCTTTCAACACTCCATATTTTACGGTCTACTTGTGAATAACTTGCATCAAACTCTACTGACCACGAATCGTCAATATCGTATTTAGTATTAAAACCAAAAGCTGTAAGTTCCGCTTCGCGTTCTTCATAATCGTTTCGAACTACTACACGTTGGCCTTGTGTTACTGCACTAGTTATAAAGCCAGATGCTTCATCAACTACAACACTATTTGCATCAATACTACCTTGTCCCCATGCAAATGGAACTTCAATACCGCGTAGAATTTTTTCATCTGTAAAATCTACATATAGCGCATCAAACGTCATGTTTAATTTATCTGTAGGTGCTGCTTCAAGTACTAGCATTGCCGAATCACGCTCAAGCGTTGATGAACGTACAAATGGTTTAGCGCCGCCTAAAATTGAATAATCGTTACCATTTTCGGTGAATTCTGGGTAGCCCCATGAGTTCCAACGTTTTTCTTGATTTGGTGAACTCATTGTATTTAAAGCAAATGCAACACCAATTGTATCGTCAGCAAACTGATCGATGTATGAGATAGTGCCTCGATAGCCGTCATCATTACCGTCTGGATTTAATTTACCAAAGCTGGTTTGCTCATACTGCCCATTTACTTGCACAACACGCTCGCCTTTACTTAAAGGGCGCACGGTTTGCATATTAATAACACCGGCAATACCTTCAGCATCAATACTTGCATTTGGCGTTTTATAAACAGTTACACCGCTCATTATTTCTGACGGGTAAAGGTCAAACTCTACACCACGGTTATCACCAATCGATACTTGTTCACGACCATTAAACGTAGTACCACTTTCATTCTCGCCAAAACCACGGATAGAGACACGACTTGCTCGGCCATCTAAGCGCTGGGCTGTTAAGCCTGGTAAACGTGCAATTGATTCAGCAATTGAAGAGTCTGGCAGCTTACCTATATCTTCTGCAGAAATAGATTCTACAACCTGTGTAGAAAAACGTTTTGTGTTGATTGATTCTACAACACTGCCACGAAAGCCTTTAACTTCGATAACTTCTACATCATCTTTTTTTATTGTATCTTCTTGAGCAGCCTGTGTAGCAAAGCTTGATAAGCCTGCAGCTGTTAATGCCAAAGTTAATATACTTGGTTTGAACATAGACATAATGTTTTCCCGTTACCCATATTGTGATACCCGCGTTCAATGTTTAAGTGATAGTTAAACAAGGCGAGCTAATTTTGTTGTCAGGATGAATATTAACGCCAGATTTATTTTATTAACAACTTTATGCATACGTATTCAACAATTTCAATGTAGCCTAATATTAACATACATTACACACATATAATTTTAACCATATGATTTTATTAAAAATAAATAAAACAAAAAACATTGAAAGAGCATGAAAGATTAAATCTATTTTGTAGAAAACTAATAGCCTTCCTACTTGAATGTAAACAAGATGAAATTAATTAGCACTGTTATATAACGTTTAAATAATTGCACATTTACTAAGTGTTAAATTGGTCAGACCATTTTTAGTAAAACCAAGGGTATATTTCCTTTATAGTACAATCTGTTAGGTTAAATTTAACTAAAAAATGAATGAATAACATAATTGGTAAACATTAAACACACAAAACAAACACCGCCAAAGAGGCGCTAAGCGCTTATTTTAAATAATTTTATTGCATTATTTTTAGTGCATACGTATGCAGACTTTTTACAGAGTTAAAGGCTTCACGTATGCTTTTTGAAAATAACGTGATTAATCGTAATCACAATAAAGAATAGTCTAAATACTGTGTGGAATGACGGAGAAAAGCATGACCAAAAAGCAGTGGTATAAAGGTGCGGTTATTTATCAAGTTTATCCGCGTAGCTTTCAAGATAGCAACAACGATGGTATTGGTGACTTAAAAGGGATTATTAATCGTATTGATTACATTAAAAGCTTAGGCGTTGATGCAATTTGGATTTCACCTTTTTTCAAATCGCCGATGAAAGACTTTGGCTACGATATTAGTGACTACCGTGACATTGACCCGCTTTTTGGTGATTTAAACGATTTTGATGAACTTATTAGCCAAGCCCATGATCGCAACATTAAAATTATAATTGACCAAGTACTAAGCCATACATCAGATCAACACCAATGGTTTACAGATAGCCGCGAAAATAAAAATAACGATAAAGCGGATTGGTATGTTTGGGCTGAAGCTAAAGATGACGGCACAGCACCTAATAATTGGCTGTCTATTTTTGGTGGTGGCGCGTGGCAGTGGGAACCTCGCCGTGGGCAATATTATTTGCATAACTTTTTAACCGAACAACCCGATTTAAACTTTCATAATCCTGACGTAAGACAAGCTGTACTTGATAACGTAGAGTTTTGGCTTAAAAAAGGCGTTGATGGCTTTAGATTAGATGCTATTAACTTTTGTTATCACGATGCACAACTTCGCGATAACCCAGCTAAACCGAAAGATAAGCGCCAGGGTCGTGGTTTTAGTGAAGATAACCCATACGCATTTCAGTATCATTACTACAACAACACTCAGCCAGAAAATATTGAGTTTATGCAAGACATTCGCACATTACTTAATAAATACCCAGGTACTGTATCGCTTGGCGAAATCTCATCAGAGGATTCATTGGCGACAATGGCGCAGTACACCCAAGGTGGCGATAAGCTGCACATGGGATATAGCTTTGAGCTCTTAACAAATGATTATTCAAGTGAATATATTAGAACTACGGTTCAAACTCTTGAACAACGTATGACTGAGGGTTGGCCGTGTTGGGCATTTAGCAACCATGATGTAGAGCGCGTAGCAAGTCGCTGGAGCGAAAATGGCGAAATAAACCCTCAGCAATGTAAAATGCTAACCGCCCTACTTGCCTCCCTTCGTGGCAGTGTGTGTATGTACCAAGGTGAAGAGCTTGGTTTAGGTGAAGCATCTGTTGCCTTTGAAGACTTACAAGACCCATATGGCATAACATTTTGGCCTAATTTTAAAGGGCGTGATGGCTGTAGAACGCCAATGCCTTGGGAGCAAGCTGATTCACCTCATGCGGGTTTTAGTGACGTAAAACCTTGGCTACCTGTTGATGAAGCACACAAACAGCAATCAGTCGCTGTGCAAACTAATGATAGCAACTCAATTTTAAACGCCTATCGTGAGTTTATGGCGTGGCGCAAAAGCCAAACTGTTTTACTAGAGGGTGATATTGAGTTTATTGAAACGCCTGAGCCTGTGCTTGCTTTTTATAGAACGCTTGGACCGCAAAAAATGCTGTGCATATTTAATCTAAGCTCTCAACAAACAAGTATTGATATGCCAACATCAATCGTTAAAGAATATGACGAGCTTAGCCACCACAGCGCAAAATTAAGCCAAGAGACACTAACGCTTGAGCCTTTCGCTTGCTTTTATGCAAAGTGTTAATGACATCAATAATTACACTTAATGTTACAGCTAAGCTCTAAACATAAAAAGCCCAAGTAAATTACTTGGGCTTTTTTGTGCATTTAATTTTTCTAATGACTTTGGGTTTTACTGTTTAAGTAGTCAGTTAAAGCAAATAAAACGCCTGACATTACAAACGTAACATGAATAGTCACTTTCCAAAGTAGCTCATCACTTGGATATGCGCCTGAGTTTATAAATACTTTTAATAACTCAACAGCAGAAATAGCGACTATCGCACTTATTAATTTCATCTTTAGACCTGAAAAACCAACTTTTCCCATCCAAGATGGTCTGTCTTCATGATTATCAATATTAAGCTTAGAAACAAAGTTCTCGTAACCGCTAAATGTAATGATCAGCAATAACCCCGCTAATAATGCCGTATCAACTAAAGTTAGAATACCGACAAGTAACTCTTGATTGGTTGCTGTAAATGTCGCAATACCCATTAAATAAAGCTGCTTAAAAAACTTTATTAACAACAGTACAACTGCAAATAGTAAACCCACAAAAAATGGGGCTAGTAGCCAACGCCCTTTAAAAATAAAAGATTCTAATGCATGCTCTACTTTATTAGCTTGGCGTGGTTTTTTATTAGGGGTGTGTGATGACATTGATTTGTCTTTTAATTAAAAAAAGCGACCTTAGCTTATAAACCACTGCAACACAATGCTGCGAAATCCTGACAAGTAAATTACTCATCCTCACGATAAAAAAATTTCGTTGTCTTTTATTTCGTTTTCGTTTAAAAATCAGTATACCAACAGAGTTGTTCTGGATTGGGCACTACTGGTTTAAACCTAATCTTAAACTGGGTAAATCAGTCATCACACCATTTTTTTAGGAATAAACGAATGAAAAAAGCATTGCTAGCATTAATCGTAGCTCCACTATTTGCAGTATCTGCGACTTACGCGGTAGCAGACGATGCGCCAACAGCTTCAGCCGAAATGGTAAAAGAATACACAGAAATGTGTGTTAACTGGGCTAAAGATGATGACGTAAGCAATGAAGAGCTAAATGCCTACGTATTAAAATGCGTAAATGATGAGCTTGAATCTGAAGGCTATAAAAAAGTATCTTCTGTTAAGATTTAATCATACCAATTGCATTAAATTAGTGATCTATTTTTGCGCTAAGAAAATAGCTCAATAGCAAGTGAAATAGCATGACATATAGTTGTTTTATATGAATGTTTTTTAACGCAGTGAGTGGGTTATTTAGGCAATATAATGACCATTTTTTTAATAAAACTGGTATCTCCAATACGCTTAGTTGAATGTACTGCTAATAAAGCCGTTGCGAAAACATTTAACTAGGCACAAAAAAACCGGAATAGACACAAGCTGTGCATTCCGGTTTTTTTATGGTTTTTTTTAACCTATAAAAAGTTATGGATAAGCGATAACGTGCTTATTCATCTCCTTTTTTAGCTTTCGCTTTAGGCTTTGCTTTAGCTGGTGCCTTTTTTGCAGCAGCTTTCTTTTTAGGTGCTGCCTTTTTCTTCGCTTCTTCTGTCCATTTACCTGCTTCATAATGAGCAGTCCACCCAGTAGCTTTACCGTCAACTTCAGTCATAACATACTGAGCTTTATTTTTACGGCTGTAGCGTACAACAGCAAGATTACCATCAGGATCTTTAGCAGGTGCATCTGCTAAGTAATAAAACTTAGGCGAGATACGGTCTCTAAAGCGTTTTAACTCTTCTACCTTAGGTGCACGTGTTTCACGAGACTTAGGAAAAGTATTTGCAGCTAAGAATATACCAGCGGCGCCATCACGTAATACGAAATACGCATCTGACTTCTCACACTCTAATTCAGTAATGTGAACAGGGTCTTCTTTTGGTGGAGCAGCTTCGCCACTTTTAAGTAGTTTACGTGTGTTTTTACACTCGTCATTATTACAGCCAAAGTACTTACCAAAACGACCCGATTTAAGTTCCATGTCAGAGCCACATTTATCACATTCGATAATTGGTCCGTCATAGCCTTTAATTTTAAAGGTACCTTCTTCAACTATATGCCCTTTACATGCCGGGTTATTACCACACACATGTAATTTACGGGTTTCGTCGATTAGGTATGAATCCATTGCAGTTTCACAAATAGGACAACGTTTCATCTGCATTAACTTTTCAGTTTCTACATCTTCTACATCAGCTGCAACTGCTTCATCACCCGACACCAAGTTCATTGTTGTAGTACAACGCTCTTTTGGCGGAAGGCTGTAACCAGTACACCCTAAGAAAACACCTGTTGATGCCGTTCGTATACCCATTTTTCGGCTACACGTAGGACATTCAATATCGGTTTCAACCATCTCGTTAAGACGCATGCCACCGTTCTCTGGCTCGTCTTTAGCAACAGTTAATTGCGTTGAAAAATCAGCATAAAACTTATCTAGAACTTGAGTCCATACACGCTCGCCTTCAGCGATATCATCTAAACGGCCTTCCATTTTAGCTGTAAAATCAAAGTTCATTAAATCAGTGAAATTTTCAACCAAGCGATCGGTAACTATTTCACCCATTTTTTCAGCGAAGAAACGGCGGTTTTCTACACGTACATAACCACGATCTTGAATCGTTGATATAATTGACGCATAAGTAGATGGACGACCAATACCGCGTTTTTCAAGCTCTTTTACTAAACTTGCTTCACTAAAGCGCGCTGGCGGTTTAGTAAAATGTTGCTTAGGATCGAGTTCGATTAAAGTAAGGACTTCACCTTCTTTAACAGCCGGTAGTGATTGATCTTCTTCGTTTTTCTTACGTATCGCAGGTTGTACTTTTGTCCAACCATCAAAGCGTAGCACACGGCCTTTCGCTTTAAGCTGGAAGTCGTTAGCTGCAACAGTTAGTGTTGTTAAATCGTATTCAGCAGGTACCATTTGGCACGCTACAAACTGACGCCAAATTAGCTCATACAGCTTTTTAGCATCGGCGTCTACACCTTCAACATGACCAGATAACACGGTAACGCTTGAAGGACGTATTGCCTCATGCGCTTCTTGTGCATTGCCTTTAGAGCTGTAGCTAATTGGATCTTTTGGTAAGTATTTAGCACCAAACTCGTTTGTTACATACTCACGACACATTTCAACGGCATCTTTTGAAAGATTAGTTGAATCGGTACGCATATACGTAATATAACCGCCTTCATACAAACGCTGAGCAAGCATCATGGTCTTTTTAACACCATAACCTAAACGTGTGCTTGCTGCTTGCTGCATGGTTGAAGTAATTAATGGCGCACTTGGGCGACTTTTACTTGGTTTTTCTTCAACGCTAATTACTTTGTATTCTGCATTCTCAAGGCTTTTAACCGCTGCGCTAGCCTGAGCTTCATTTACAGGCTTAAAAGGCTTTCCTGCTTGTTTGGCTACTTCTAAACGTAACTCAGACTCAGTATTTTTAACGTCAGCGTGAATATCCCAAAATTCTTCAGGGATAAACGCCTTAATTTCACGCTCACGCTCTACTAATAAACGTACCGCAACAGACTGAACTCGTCCTGCAGAAAGTCCACGGGCCACTTTAGCCCACAACAAAGGTGATACCATAAAGCCAACAACACGGTCTAAAAAGCGACGTGTTTGCTGAGCATAAACCATATCAGTATTAAGCTCGCCAGGTGTTTCAAACGCTTGCTGTATTGCGTTTTTAGTAATTTCGTTAAAAACTACGCGCTTATATTTAGCAGGATCACCACCAATGATTTCTTGAAGGTGCCAAGCAATTGCTTCCCCTTCTCTATCCAAATCCGTTGCGAGATATATTTGGTCTGCATTTTCTGCCAGCTTTTGTAATTCTTGAACAACTTTTTCTTTACCAGGCAGTATTTCGTAATGCGGATCCCAGCCTTGATTTGGGTCTATACCCATACGCGCGACTAAGTTTGTATAATCTCGTTGCTTTTTATACGCTGCTTTCTCTTCAGGTTCCATTTTACGAACTTCTGCTGGCGTTTTAGTTGCCGGCACTTTAGCTTTGCTCGAACCTGAAGTAGGTAAATCTCGTACATGCCCAATACTGGACTTTACGATGAAGTCATTACCTAAATATTTATTAATTGTTTTAGCCTTAGCAGGAGACTCTACAATTACTAGCGATTTGCCCATAGTTGCCTATTTCTAACCAAATATTGAAAATGTGTTTTGCCGACATAAGCGGCGCGAATATTTATAGGTATATCTACAAACACTAGTTGTTACAAGCTTTTAATACAAACTTTTCAGTATTTACTGAATAAACGAACAATTTTTGTCGTTAAATTAAACAAACTAGTGTTTTTAGATTAATTGATGTGGAATATATAGAACAGAAACAAAAATGCCAACCTAAAGGTTGGCATTTTTTTAGTTTACAGGTTAAAGATCATCTTCTACCGGTATAGAAATAGAAGTTACAAGACCAGATGTTGCCTCTGTAGCAATAGTTAAACTACCAGAAGAACTCTCATTACCGCCCGTAAGTGGCTCTCTCTTAATCCCGAATGAAACTCCAATCGGTACAATACTGGTTGTGTTAGGAAATGTATAATTAGTAGTTCCTGTCAGCTCACCGTTATCTGTAGTTATTGTAACATCACTCCCTACAGGCATTGGGTTATTATATACATCTGCAATATATACAATTAAACTTAAGCTACTTGTTCCAGATGCAGTTTGAGTTAAATCTATAGCACTCACTTGACACATCAGTGCACTAGTTGGATCATTTTGCACTCGACGAACTAAAGGGCTAGTTAAGTCACTATTTACTCGCACTTCAGTCGCAGTAGCTCCAGCTATTGCAGCACAATCATCAGCAAATGTAACTAACCTGTAAAAAGCAGAATCTCCTGACATAACAATTTCTTGGTTTTGAAATACATTAACCATTTTACGGCTACAAATACCGGCAGTTTCATCTGACTCCAAACACAATAAACCGTTGTACAAACCATTTCCTGTTGTCCAAGTACCACTTCCATCAAAGTCTATAAAGTCCTCAAATTCATCACCGATAGAGGCATCTTTAGTACATGGTAAGGCTGTACCATCTGCACAATCTTTACCACCGTAAATACCATCTTCATTATGATCCACAAAGGCTTCAGGAATGTCGAATAAATCTTCAAAAAAATCTTCACTATCAAAATAGCCATTACCATTGAGATCTGAGAATGTTTCTTCACCAATAGCATAAGCAAGCACTGTTGCTCTTCCACCTAATGGTAAATCTACGCTGTAATCATTGTTTAAGATACCAAGCGGACAAGGTAACCCACTATCACACTTCTCTGAAATAGAATTTTCATATAAAGAATCAGTAAATGGGCGAGGATTGCTGCTCGTCCATTTAACACTACAAGCGCCATTGCTAGTTGTACAACTCGGTTCGATAACACCACCTTCAGTAATAAAGCTTATGGCCGTACCATCAGGGACTGGATTATTAAAGTGATCAGCTAAACGCGCATTTACTGATACCTCGGTACCATCAACATTCAAACCATGTGGGTTAAATTCAGAGCGTGACAAAGAAAAACTATTTTGATCAGCAATACCTGTGCTAATAACCAAAATATCAGATGGTGCTGTTACAACAACAACTTCGCCATTTATATCTTCTTGGCTTGATGCGATAACACGAACTGGCGTAGCAACTGCTCCCGACTGAACTGTTGTTTGTATTTCACCAGCGCTATTAGTGATAGCTGAAGTTGGAGTAATAGTGATACCACCAACTGAAGTTGATAAGCCAAAGTTAACAGTTTTAGAGGCTAATGCATTTCCGTTAGAATCAATAAGCTTAAACTTAACATTTGAAATTTCACTTCTATTTGCACCACCAGTGCCTTTCAATGAAATAACTGGTTCTGTAACTTCAATAAATTGTATAAAGCCAATATCTGCTGGAGACACATCTATTGTTGTAGTACCTGATACAGTATCACCACCGGTAATAACCGTTGCAGTAATTATATCACCACCTACACATGTTAAAGGACGGTATGTTGAGCGCGCAAAACCACCTATACTGGTTACTGACTCATCCATTACAGCTAAACCACTCGCTACACAACCTGAGGTAAATTCAACATTTAGTGGTGTTGTATATAGTTGACCGTCTTTAGTAATTTCGATAGAGATTAATGCAGTAGCTCCAGCCGATAATAACTCATTCGCTGCTAATGAACTTGTAAGAGTAATATCAATGTCAACAGCCGCAATTTGAAATGCTTTCGTTAAATTACTGTCTAGCACTGATACTGTAACTTCACCTGCTCCTACATCACGTCCAGGTACGATATCTAATATAGCAATACCACTAGAATCTGTAATTGCAGTACCTGTAGTAGGTGAAATTGTACCAATAGTTGTAGTTGCAGTAACTAGTGTTTGAGTAAGTGGTGTTGTTGAATTTTCATTAGTCACTTCAATAAATAAAATAGCTGAAGAATCACCTGAGATACTTGTTATCTCTTCACATAAATTTGCATCTCTGATTGTTTTAAAATCAACCGGACAATTTTGCAAAATTTTAAAATTGATATCCGCAGTGCTTTGATTAGGGTCAATAGCATCACCACGAGTATAAAACCCTACCGTTTCTGTAATAGCTTCGTACTGTGCTGTAACATTACCAGCTCCTTCAATTGTACCTGGTGTCAAATTTAGAGTGGCAATACCATTAGTATTTGTTAGTGCCGTACCCGAACTCGGTAAAAGACTACCTAAAGTAGAGCTAAAAGAAACCACTTCTCCCACTACTGGGTCACCATTTGAATCTAGGACTAGAGCTTGCACTAGGCCATTATCGTTAGCACTAATTTCACTTGTTTGTATTAGTGTTGTTGACGATATTAAACTTAGATCAATTGTGAAATTATCGGCATCACCTTGATCAGGAGAATCACCTGCAGTTGTATATGTAAAAGCTTCAGCTGTAAAACTTGTGTTATCGCTATCAATATATTCGGCCGTAATTGAACCGGCCCCGGCTTCTGTCCCTGCTAATAAATCAACCTTCGCAATCCCCAGTTCATTGGTCAGTGCAGTACCATTAGAAGGATTAATAGTGCCTAAGCCTGATAAATTAAATGCTACTAACTTATAGGCACCTGGCTCACCATTTAATAATAGTTGTGCCTGAGCAACAGCAGGGCTTAAAAAATCTACATTACGAGTGGTCGAACCATCACTTGCTAATAAGCTCACCGTAATTTCAGCCTTTTCAACAATGATAGATTCAAAGTCAAAGGCTTCCGATGAGTACGTAACACCATTATTTATGTAAGTTACAGATAATTCTGAAGCACCTTCAATATTTCCAGCTAGAAGCTCAATAGTAGCTATACCATTACTATTGGTTAAAACACTACCAGAACTAGGGTTTAAAATACCTATATTACTAGCTAACGAAAAGTTAACACTTTGTGAGCTAACTGGAGTACCGTCATTAAGTAGCGTTGCTCTTAGTTCAAGTGGCACTAATGAAGTAACCGTATTTGATTGAACTTCCGTTCCGTTTGAATACCCTTGCAAAGTTAAACTATAAGCTGGTTGGCTTCCTTCTTTGCCATCTGATTGAAACGAAAATGTAGCACTATAAGTAATACTATTTTGAGTGAAATTTGCTGTAACTTGACCAGCTCCTTCAATTGTTCCTGATGTTAATTCTACTTTCGCTTGTCCATTAGTTTGTGTAAGTGCCGAACTTGCATTTAAAGAACCCACATTACCCGATAGAGAAAATGTTATTACCTCACCAGATACTTGACTACCATTATTAGTAAGAGTAGCGATTAAATCGATTGGAGTATCCCCTGAAACTGAATTAGTTTCAGACCCATCCCCTTGAGAGAAGCCTTGTAATTGGATCACGTATTCATTATTTGGATTTATAGCTGCATCACCAGCTGAACTAAACGAAAAGCTTTCTGCATAAGACTCACCACTGACAGTATAAGTGGCTGTAATTATACCAGCACCTTCTATAGTGCCAGCTGTTAATATGACTGATGCTTGACCCATTTCGTTTGTTAAATCTGATGTTTTATCTAAAACACCAATATTATCTGAAAGTGCAAACGTGATACGCTCTGCTACAACAACTGAGCCTTCATCATCAAACAGTGTTGCTTGAATATTTAAAGGGTTAGCGGCCGTTACCGCTGTTGCTTCTGTACCATCAGATTGAGATAAACCTTTTAGCTCTATAGTGAAGTCGCTTTCAATATTTTGTTCTGAATCACCAGCAGAGCTGAACGAAAAAGTACTCGAATAGGACTCTCCGTTTATAGAATAAGTAGCGGTTACTTCACCTGCTCCCTCTGTAGTGCCTGCGGTTAACTCAATTGTAGCTAGACCATCAGCTTGAGTTAGTGCCGAAGATTGAGCAAGAGAGCCAATGTTGTCTGCTAGTGCGAATGTTATACGTCCACCTGAAATAATATTTTCATCTGCATCAGAAAGTCTAGCTCGTATATTTAATGGGAAATCGGCTGTAACAGCATTTGACTCACTACCGTCGACTTGAGAATAGCCTTGCACACTAATTGTGTATGCGTTTTCAACATCACTTGCTGCATCACCTGTTGAGCTAAACGAAAAACTATCTGTGTAGGTTGTGCCATCAACTGTATATGTGGCAGTTACTTCTCCAGCACCTTCTACAGTACCAGCCATTAGTTCAACTTCGGCTTCTCCATCTGCATTTGTAAGTGCAGATGTTTGGCTTAAAGCCCCAACCGTATCAGTTAAAGAAAATGTAATTCGCTGACTACCAACAAAATCACCATCGTTATCAGTGAGTATTGCTCGCAGGTTTAAAGGAGAATCTGCCGCAACAGAATTTAACTCTGTTGCGTCTGTTTGAGAATATCCCTTTAATGAAACCGAGTATTTAGCAGGCTCTGTAGTGGAATCACCATCACTAATAGAGCCGTCTTTTTCAAGTGACCCACCGCCACCACAGGCTGTGAGTAAAAAACTTAGCAATGAAATGCCGAGCAGTCGCATTAAAGGCATGAACCTCTCCCTAGCGTTGTTATTATAATTAAAATTAATTTACACTTAATATTAACCTATAACTTAGTCTAAAATCACAGTTTTTTATTACTTTTTTGTGCAAAATATTTTTAAATAAATACTAACTTTTTCTGTAGTAAATATTTCCTTGCTGGTAGTCTATGGCAAATTTATAAAATGTAGATCAGGAAATATGTCAAAAATCCGTTCAATGAGTTTAACCACTCGCATCATGATTGGTATGGCGCTTGGGGTTACAGTAGGTTTTATATTTCAGGCTATATTAGCTGGTGAAGACGATTATCTAATACCACTTGGGTTATTCTCTTTGCCAATTAAAGCCTTTTTTGTTGATGGTATTTTCCATGTTGGTGGTCAAATATTCATTGCCAGCTTGAAAATGTTAGTTGTGCCTCTTGTTTTTGTATCGCTTGTTTGTGGTACCTGTAGCTTAAGCGACCCTAAAAAACTAGGCCGCCTAGGTGGTAAATCTATTGGTTTATATTTATTAACTACAGCTATTGCTATAACAGTGGCGATTACACTTGCCTTATTATTTAGCCCTGGTGAAGGTATAAGCTTGCCATCTAATGCAACCTACGATGCTAAAGAAGCACCTACCCTTGCACGTGTAATTATAGATATGTTTCCTACAAATCCTTTTGAAGCAATGGCCAAAGGCAATATGCTTCAAGTTATTGTGTTTGCACTTTTATTTGGTGTAGCAATGGCATTAAGTGGTAAAGCAGGAAAACGTGTTGCTACAGTATTTGAAGATTTAAACACTGTGATTTTAAAACTAGTTACGCTTTTAATGAATATTGCCCCTTATGGCGTGTTCTTTTTAATGGCAAAACTGTTTACAACAATTGAGCTTAACTTAATTGTGAGCTTAGCGAAGTACTTTGGCGTTGTAGTGCTTGCACTGTTATTACATGCTTTTGTAAACTACACATTGCTTTTAAAAATATTAACGGGCTTAAACCCGCTTATTTTCTTAGCAAAAATGAAGCACACATGCTTATTTGCATTTAGTACCTCGAGCTCAAGCGCAACTATGCCTATTACACTTGAAACTGCTACTAAAAAGTTAGGTGCTAATAACTCGGTTGCCTCATTTACTATCCCACTGGGTGCTACCATTAACATGGATGGCACTGCCATCATGCAAGGTGTGGCTACCGTGTTCATTGCACAAGTGTTTAGTGTCGATTTGACAATATCTGATTATTTAATGGTTATATTAACAGCAACACTTGCCTCTGTAGGTACAGCAGGCGTACCTGGTGTTGGTTTAATAATGCTGGCAATGGTACTTAACCAAGTTGGCTTACCTGTAGAAGGGATTGCAATTATTATCGGTGTAGATAGATTACTTGATATGACACGTACAGCAGTTAATGTAACCGGCGATTGTATGGTTACCTGTGTTGTTGCCAAGTCTGAAGGTGAGCTAGATGAGAGCATCTTTAACGACCCTAATGCAGCTAAAGACTTAGAAGATTATCATAAATCTATTGATTCATAAGCTACATTTATATAGCTATAAAAAACCTTGATGCAATCCATCAAGGTTTTTTTTCGAGTAAAAATAATTAAACTGAATCCTGAAAAAGATTCTAATCTAAGGATTTAACGACTTAAACTTAGAAAGTAAGTTTATTCCCACTTTATTTACACCACTACTCAAGCCAAGAGCTAGCTTATCGCTCAACCCTTTTTTAACTTTGTATTTAATCTTATAAATTTGGCGCTCATGTTGCTGCTCTAGCAATGCATCATCACTTGTTTTTATAACATCTACCAAGCCTTTATCAATCGCTTGAGTTGCAAACCAATGCTCACCTGTCGCAACTAAGCTTATATCTAAGCTTGGACGTTGAGTGCTTACAAACGTTTTAAATAAATCATGTGTTTGTTCAATTTCTTCACGAAATTTTTCACGGGCCTTATCTGTGTTTTCACCAAATAAAGTAAGTGTGCGTTTAAATTCACCTGCTGTTATTTGCTCAAATTCAACATCATTTTTCTTTAATATTTTATTAAAGTTAGGTATTTGAGCTATCACACCAATAGATCCAACTATTGCAAAAGGCGCTGCAAGTATCTCGTCCGCGACACACGCCATCATGTAACCACCACTTGCTGCCACTTTATCAATTGCAACACTTAGAGGGATACCCGCACTTTTAATACGCTGTAACTGAGATGCAGCAAGTCCGTAGCCATGTACAACACCGCCACCACTTTCTAAACGAATAAGTACTTTGTCTTTACTTGGATCGGCAATAGAGATAATAGCCGTTATTTCTTCTCGTAAGCTTTCTACTTCGTGAGCGTCCATACTACCCACAAAGTCAATTACATATAAACGAGGTTTAGGCTCATCTTTATCTGCTTTTTTACTCTTTGATTTAAGTTGTTTTTGATGCGCTTTAAGCTCTTTTTTACCCAACGTATTTTGTAAAAAACTTTCTTTAAGTTCAACTAGCTGCTCTGATATATCATCAATTTGTATTTCACCTTTTTTGGCCTTTGGCTTAACTGCAGCGCCAACTATTAGCATTAAAACAACTGCTATAGCGATAACAAAAGTAACTGTTTTAGCAAAAAACAAACCGTATTCGTATAAAAATTCCAACTGGTTTCTCCATTTATAAATTTCAGCTAATTTAGCATGCTTTAAAGCAAAAAAAAGCCACTTTTCAGTGGCTTTTAAAGGTTAATTATTTTACTGGTTATTAATCAGTCACAACCTCAGGGTTGAAAACTAATAACATCCGTCCACGAGAAGCTAAATAAACAGCTACTTGCAACTGCATTTCTGCATTAGCGGCAGCACTGCCTTCAACAGTTGCAGCCTGTGCAGCATCTTGAGCTGGTGTTAATATAGAACCATGATGCCCTTTAGTGAATTTAACTAAATAGCTTGCCGGTGCTTCACTCAAGGCTTGCGAAGAGCTTACTGTTTCAAGACCCATCAAGTTAGCTAATGGAATTGTGCCAGAAATAGGATTGTTAGCTGCCATTGGTGGTATCACTTGGTCAGGCTTGTTATCAACACCATCACCCACAACAACATTTGTATAAACAGGAGTACCTAATGCTTTCACAGTGGCTGCGTAGTTCGTTGGGTCGCCACTATCTAGCGCTGTTTGCGCCGCAAAAGCAAACTGTGTAAATACACCTTGAATGTTAGTAAGTTTAGTCGTTTCACCCGCAGTGGTAAGTGATGCAATATATTCGTTGTAACCACATGTCAAGTAAGCTTCCATGTCTGGTATTAATGAGCCACAGTTAGAAACTGCATCTCCTTGTAAGTATGCAGTAAATTCATCAGCTTCTGTCGTACCCGCTTGTGAAAGTACTGAACCTTGAATAAATGGACCAAACGCAGCAGATTCAAGTAAGAAGCTTGCTATACCGCCACCACCACTTGCAAGAGCTACCGTGTTTACATTAAATAGCGGATCAAGCGTTTCTGCCATTGGCGTATTAGCTTGAGCAATAAATGCTGGAGCAACAATAGAACCTAGCGAATGCCCAATGTAGGTAACGTCTTTACTATTAATAGTTGTATCGTTAATAAAGTTTAAGCCTAAACGAAGGCCTAATAAATCAGCAGCCGATTGACGTAAGCTATCACGTGCAACAAGTAATGAACTTAAGTTCATGTAACTAAGCACAGAGCCCGTTGTAGCATTAAAATCGTCTGTTCCATCATCATCAGCATCTATTCCACGCTCACCATGGCGAGGATGGTCTATTGCAACTGTAGCAAAGCCCTGAATTGAAAGCTGCGCCGTTAAAGCGAGCATACTTTCTTTTTGTGTTGTAATGCCGTGTTGCATAATAACAACAGGCCAACCACCTTCTGGGATACTTTCAAGCTCAGGTAAACCATAAACTGAACGATAAATATTTATATCAGCTAAAATTGGCTTTGTGATTTGTACAGGTATAGTCTCATTGCTTTGAGCTAGTGGAACTGGGTTATATTTAGTTAAATGCCGAGTAATATCTATTTTTGGATAGTCATGTAGACGGGTATTTATTTGCTGACAAACGTCTTCATAAGGCCCTTCGTCAAACATAGTTGCATCAATATCTTCTTCTTTACCCTCATCTCGTAACTTTTGATCCGCGGCTAACTGATTTAATACCGCAACAGGGCTTGAACACATTGCTTTCCAGTATGTGTCATTCAAAGCACTTATATCTGTACCTGTTGGTGTGCCTAGATACATTGGTAAAGTAATTTCACCTTTAATGTATTCAACAGCATCAAATGGTGCAAAAGTAGCTATATCTGGAAAATCTAAAAAATCTTTAACCGTTTCTTCAGACTCTGTGATAGTTATTTTTGGTATGGTTGCAGGGTTTCTCAAACTACCAGCTAATAATTGTTTAATGGTACCAAGCACTAGCCCTGCAGACTGAATAGTCATTGCGCTAGAAAAAATAATATCGTCTTTTGAAATGTCACCTGAACTAACCACTACATTTTCGTAGCTATTTACAGCTCCTTGCAAACCAAGTTGAGCATCTGTAATTAATGGCGCTTCTTCACTCACGGAGGCATAAGTAGATGAAGGCTCAATAGAACGACCTAAAGAATCTTTAAGCCCTGTAGTTAATACATTGATGTATGAGCTACCGGCCGTAAATGGTTTTAAAGGAATAATGGCAACGCCATCACCTGAAGCTTGAGTAACAAAGTCAACACCAAAAGTAAGCTCGCCAACCAGTTTACAAGCTGTTCCAGCAGCGACTACAGAACATTCTGCGTCGGTTAAACTCGCACCCATTACAACTTCAAAAATCCTTACTGTACCAGGGGTCCCCGCAGACGCTTCATCTAAACTAACATTTGGTGGAAATGTTAAATCAATTTTATAAGGAACCTGCGAAGACCAACCGTCAAGCGCACCTAGTGCAAGTTGAGGGTTTGCATAAGCC
The DNA here is from genome assembly GCF_040309305.1 of Pseudoalteromonas sp. RB2-MNA-CIBAN-0110. Lineage (NCBI taxonomy): Bacteria > Pseudomonadati > Pseudomonadota > Gammaproteobacteria > Alteromonadales > Pseudoalteromonadaceae > Pseudoalteromonas > Pseudoalteromonas sp. RB2-MNA-CIBAN-0110. The sequence continues at coordinate 172,834 of NZ_JBEOOQ010000003.1, forward strand.
GCGCGAGAAACAAAAATATTATTATCATCTGTTTCATCTGGCAGATTTAGAGTCCCGTCTAAAGTACCACTGAGTAGTAAATCGTTAGGTACCGATAAGATACCTGCTGCAGGATCAAATGTGACTGTTGCTGTTGGGACAACTGGTGCTGTGTCATTTTTGACATCTGTTAACGTTTCTCCACCGCCACAACCTGCTAAAGCAGCTGTAACTGAGAGTGAAAGTAGCATTTTTTTCATATTGTTGGCTCCGCACATATTTTATTTTTATAGTGTGTTTAATCAGTGTATTAAGTTAAAACAATGTAATCAGATTATTAATGAGACATTAGACCAGTTAAACTTAACGTAAAGTTTCTATTTTCGCCACCTAATTTTACAATAAATTCGATTACTTCATGTTTCGCTATGTTAAAATCAAAAAAATTATATGAATTGGTACTTTTATGCACACATATCAAGCAGCTGAAAACGCACTTAAAGATAAAGTTATTTTAATAACAGGCGCCGGTGATGGTATTGGCCGAGTTGCAGCAATTACGTATGCAAAATACGGCGCTACAGTTATCTTATTAGGAAAAACAACTAATAAACTTGAATGTGTTTACGATGAAATTGTTAATTCTGGCTACCCTAAACCTGCAATAGTCCCTATGGATTTAAAAGGCGCAACGAAGCAAAACTACCGTGACCTTGCTGCAACAATCGAATATCAGTTTGGACGCCTTGATGGGTTGCTTAATAATGCAGGTATTTTAGGGTCACTCGGTCCGCTTGAACATTTTTGCTCATCTACGTTCGAAAACATAATGAAAGTAAACGTGACTGCACAAGCAATGATCACTAAAGCACTTTTTCCTGTTCTTCGTAAGTCTAATAATGCATCGATAGTATTTACGTCATCAGGTGTAGGCCGCAAAGGTCGTGAATTTTGGGGGCCTTATGCCATCTCAAAATTTGCAGTAGAAGGTATGATGCAAACATGGGCATGTGAAGTAGGTAAAACGAATATTCGTGTAAACTGTATTAACCCAGGCGCTACTCGCACTTCAATGCGAGCTGCTGCATATCCAGGTGAAGATAGAGACGCACTTGCTACACCAGAGGATTTAATGCCTACATATTTATATCTAATGAGTGACGATTCAAGTGAAGTGAATGGCGAATCGTTAGATGCTCAAGTAAAAAAGTAATTTAGAGTTTAAATAATTTAAACAACACATTAAAAAAGCCGCAATTAGCGGCTTTTTTGTGTTCAATAAATAACTAATTGATTATTTACGTTTAGTCGGCTTAACACGCTGATTGTGTTTTTTAACTGCTTTACGAATTTGGTTGATTTTAGCGCGTTTATCTTTGCGTTTTTCAGGCATAACAGAAAGCTTAGTTTGTGTTTCGCGGCCTAATTTAACGGTTTTACGCAAGTAGTTTACTGTTTCTAAATCATACTCCATCCAACCACCTTGTGGCACGCGCTTATCAAGCTCTAGTTTACCGTAACGAATACGAATAAGACGAGATACTTCCGCATCTTGAGACTGCCATAAACGGCGAACTTCACGGTTACGCCCTTCATTTAACGTTACGTTAAACCAACGGTTAACGCCTTCGCCACCCATAGGGGTTACAGTCGTGAATTTGGCTGGACCATCTTCAAGCTCAACACCACGTAGTAAGTTTTTAACCGTCTCGTTGGTTACTTCACCAAATACACGTGCAGAGTATTCACGCTCTACTTCATAGCTTGGGTGCATTAAACGGTTTGCCAGTTCACCATCGTTTGTAAAAAGCATTAAACCCGATGTATTAACGTCTAGTCGACCAACCGCAATCCAGCGATCACCATCAATACGCGGAAGTCGGTCAAATACAGTACGACGCCCTTCAGGATCTTTACGTGTGCTTAACTCACCTTCTGGTTTGTTATACATAATCACACGACAGATTCGGTCTGCTTTTTCTTCGATTTTTACACTGTGTCCGTCAACACGAATCAAATCGGTTTCTTCAACACGGTCACCTAATTTTGCCACTTTACCGTTTACACTAACGCGGTTTGCGTCAATGTATTTTTCCATTTCACGGCGTGAGCCTACGCCTGCACGGGCTAAGACTTTTTGTAACTTTTCACCTTGTATAATACTCATTCGGATGGTTCTCTCACAGAAGGATCGCTCAATAACTGGTTAATTTTACTTTGCTGCTCTGTTGGCAACGCAGGTAAATTTTCAAGCCCAGTTAACGAAAAATAATCTAAAAATTGCTTAGTAGTTGCATATAAAGCCGGCTTTCCCGGAACCTCTTTATGCCCTACCACTTTAACCCACTCTCTTTCGAGTAAGGTTTTAATAATATTCGAACCCGTAGTAACACCTCTTACTTGCTCAATTTCGCCGCGTGTAATGGGCTGCCTGTATGCAATAAGTGATAATGTTTCCAGTAAAGCACGCGAGTATTTTGGTGCGCGTTCTTGCCACAAGTTATTTAACCAAGGGCTTAAACTACTGCATGCCTGAAACCGATACCCACTACCAACTTCAACTAAGCGAATACCACGAGTTTGAAAATGCTCTTGTATTGTATCTATTGCGTCATTTATTCGTGCCATAGAAATAGCTAAATCTATTAATACGATGTCTTTGAGGTGGCGTTTACTAACAGGCTTATCTGCAACAAAAATAGCTGCTTCAATGATCTCAACTAGTTGTTCATCACTAATTCGCCGACCCGCCATACACACTCTTAACAAATAAAAATACACAGCCATCTATTATGACAGAACAACACCAAACTAGGAAAATATATCTATCAAATAACTAAATTTAAAACACAAAAAAGCCAGTGACTAGCACTGGCTTTAATCTTACTTACTAAAATGGTAACTATTAGTTACTTTTAAAAGCTTCTAATGCATCATCTTCAGCTACTGCGTTACCGTATTTTTTAATGTAACCCATAAACTCGCTTTTACTGATGCGCTTATCTTGGTTTTTATCCATGTAACCAAAATGATTTGAAATATCATCATCGTTACCTTCAACTACCGAGATATAGCCATTGCTGTCGTTATCTAAGCTTGAAAAACTGCTTTCAATTTTATCGAATTTAGCAATTTCAGCTTTAAATGCCGACTCACTTACTTCAGAATCAGTGGCTACTTTGCCATTATTAAGCTTCATATAAGTGTTAAATTCTTTGCGGCTAATTTCGTTATCCATATTGGTATCAATATTTGAAAAATGGCCCCAAATGCTATCGTCATCAGCTTCAACTTTTGAGATGTAGCCATCGCTATCATTATCTAAACTTGCAAAGTCACTGTCTATTCTTTCAAGACCTTGATTAGATGAACAAGCCGCTAGGCTTAATGATGCTAAAATAGTGGCTGCTAATGTTAACTTTTTCATAAGACGTATCCTTCGTAATTAATTAAATGTCACTTTAACTAATACAAATCCAATGCCAATAATAGTTAACTTATAATAATCAATAACTTAATCTCGATCGGTATATTTATTAAACAGTTTCAATAAGTTAAGCTTGCAAGCTTTGCAAACAACCTTGTAATTTTTGCAAAAAAATACCCGGTAAAAACCAGGCATTTCAAATTTACTTATATAGTTAAGCTAATAATTAGATTGCTGCGTTTTGGTAGCGTTTAACAAACTCAGTAACGTTTTGACCATTACATTTTAATGAGTTTAGGTTACCAATTTTTTGACGAACAGGTGCTAAACCTTGTTTTAAAGCCGTCATACATAATTGAGTTTCTTGTTGAGCGTCTTTTGCAAATACTTCTACTTTCTCAACTGATGCGTTGCTTAATGTCGTTTTTTTAGCAATATCACGAATATCTTCACCATTACATAAAATGCTTTTAGAAAAACGAGATAGGTAAACACCGTGTTGGGCAGCTTCTTTACGAGCAACGCTAAAGCCTTCGTTTGCACTTAGTACACATAACTTAGACTCAATTTTGTTATCTTGGCTAAAGTAAGTATTGCTTTGAGCTGACGCAGTTGCAGATGCTAGTAAAGCAGTGGCTAAAAGTAGTTGAGTTTTCATGAGAGATCCTATTTGAACGAGCTAAACAAGTGAATTTCGCGCATTATATATTCAATAAAGTTAAGTTCAATTGAATTTTTTATTTATTTAAATAATTAATATTGTATTCACAATGTTTAAACTTTACCCATCATTTGATCAACATTTGCGCAGCTATTATCTCAATTCAGTCATGTTATGTACGCGTATTTACTGATACAATTTAATCTATTAAATAGAACCAATTTTAAGGTAAATTTTATGAAAGTGATTTCTTTCAATATCAATGGTCTGCGTGCTCGTCTTCACCAATTACAAGCAATTATCGACAAACATCAACCAGACGTTATTGGCTTGCAAGAGATTAAAGTTCACGACGAAGCATTCCCATTAGAAGATGTACAAAAAATGGGATATCACGTCTACTTTCATGGTCAAAAAGCACATTATGGCGTAGCTATGTTATGCAAAAAAGAGCCTAAATCGGTCTTAAAAGGTTTTGCCACCGATACAGATGAATCGCAAAAACGTATGATAAGCGTCACTGTTGAACAAGAAAACGGTCGCGACCTTACTGTCATGAATGGCTATTTCCCACAAGGTGATAATATTAATCACGAAACTAAATTCCCTTATAAACGTCAATTTTATAAAGATTTAATGACACACCTTGAAACCAATCACACACCCGATCAAGACGTCATCGTTATGGGTGATATCAACATATCACCTACCGATTTAGATATTGGTATTGGCGAAGTAAATGCTAAACGTTGGTTAAAAACGGGTAAATGTTCTTTTCAACCGGTAGAGCGTGAATGGCTTGCAACATTACTTAATTGGGGTTTTAAAGACACCTTTAGAGAGCAAAACCCCGAAACAGACGATCAATACTCGTGGTTTGACTATCGCTCTAAAGGGTTTGTAGATAATCGAGGACTTCGTATAGATGTAGTGCTTGCAACCAATGAGCTTGCAGCACGCTGCATAGATACAGGTATTGATTACGAACTTCGCGGTATTGAAAAACCGTCAGATCATGCCCCTATATGGTCAACATTTAAGTAATTATTATGCTCAACCTAACAATACAGGGGCTACTTTGGGCTCTTGTAATTATTATTGCTCTATTAAGCTTTGATAAAAAAACATATAAAACATTGCTTAATACGCCAGTCCGTCAAACTGGCGTACTTGCGTGTGCGTTAGTGTTTGCAGTGCTTTGGCGAATAAAGGCTGGCATTTTAACTGGCCTTGATTTACACATACTAGGTGTTACGGCTGCTACATTAATTTTAGGCTGGCGGTTGACTATTTTAAGTAGCCTACTTGCCACAGCCCTACTCGCTGCCTTTGGTCAAATTGAACTTGAGCTGTTACCAGTACAACTGCTTATTGGTGCGTTTATTCCTATTTTATTGAGCTATCTTGGCTTTATAATTAGTTACCAATATTTACCTCGTCATTTTTTTGTTTATATATTTGTTTGTGCGTTTATAACCGCAGGATTTATAGCCTGTATAAAAATAGGCCTAGGTGCTTTATTTTACTTAGCTATAGGGCAATACAATTGGCAAGAACTTGCAGATAACTACGTTTATTTAAGTGCCATAATTTGGTTTCCTGAAGCAATGCTCAACGGCATGGCTATAACAATTATGATCACCTATCGCCCGCATTGGGTAAAAACTTTTTACGATAAGGACTACCTAGGCTCATGAGTCTTGAATATCAATGCCCGCTTTGTAACCTAGCACTTTTGAAAACTGATTCAACACTTCGTTGTGCTAACAACCACAGCTTTGATTTTGCTAAAGAAGGCTATGTTAATTTATTGCCTGTGCAACAGAAAAATTCAAAACAACCGGGTGATTCACTTGAAATGGTACAAGCCAGACGTGCATTTTTAGAGCGTGGATACTACCGCTTTTTACAACAAAATCTTAGCGATTTAGTCGGTCGAATAAGTGCGAATACTATTATTGATTTAGGATGCGGTGAAGGGTTTTATACCCAAGCAATCGCGAATAAAACAAATGCTGTTGTATACGGTGTCGACATTTCAAAATCAGCGGTTAAATATGCAGCAAAGCGCTACCCTAATTGCCATTTTAGTGTGGCATCAATCAGCCAAGCCCCCTTTAAAAGCCAATTTGCTGATGTACTTGTTAGCGTATTTGCACCTTTATTTGAGCAAGAGCTTGAACGCCTAGCAAATCAAAACGCAACATTAGTGGTTGCAAGCCCAGGACCTTGTCATTTAAAAGAGCTAAAATCGTATATATATTCAGAAGTAAACGAACATACTGAAATAGCCACTCCAAAAGGGTTTCAAAAATCAGAGCAGATCCTTTTAACAGAGCATGTAGCGCTTAGCTTTACTGATATTAAAAACTTAATAATGATGACGCCATTTGCATGGAAATTTAGACCCGAGCACTGGACAGCACTCGAAGAAAAAGGTGAACACACTGTCACCTTATCATTTTATATTACTCAGTTTACCAAAATAGATAATGATGTAACTCTCTAAAACTGCTCTTTAGTAAACGCCCTGTCCATTTTATCAAACATATCTTTAAGTAAATTGGCAAGCTCCATATAACGGGGCTTGTTTTCACTTAACTGCGTTTGATATCCATTAGCTGCCATTTTAGTGTACAGCTCGTTATACCATTTTTGCATCGCAGGCTCTAAAGGCGTTTGCGCCCGCTTACCCAACCAAAATAGGCCTTGTAATGGTAAAGATATAAAAAATAATGCACTTGCAATGGCTTGCGGTAAAAAATCAGAACCCAAGTAATTTAGCTGAAAAAACAATGTTAGCATGGCTAAGATTGGCATTACTGTAATGGCAAGCTCAGTCGCTCTAATTACTCTAAACTCTAAAAACAAAGGCGCAAGCTCTTTGCGCATTGGCCATTTTTTACCATACAAACGGCCAGTTTGTAATTGTGACATCACACTTTTTTGCATCATGACTCCTCACAGATACTGCTTTTAAATACAATGGAAAAACGAGCTATACTCAAAGTGTAACACAAAATGAAAGAGTTACACTTTCTCAGTAAAACAGCTTAAATTTACCTTTTAATGGCGAACAATCCTAACTTAAACATCTTAATTAAGGTAAAGTAATTAACATTGCGTTAACCACTTTGCAATTGAACATTCAATTGTTTTAGCTTTATTTAATACCGTAAGTGTAACGATTACGTATTAACGTTTACTTACTAAATTTGTTTATGGAAATTGAATCTATGCCAACAACCCCTCCTGAATCACAACACGTTTTAGTTTTAAATTGTGGTAGCTCTAGCTTAAAGTTTGCCATTATTGATGCGAACGATGGTCACGAAATCATTTCAGGTCTTGCTGAACGCTTAGGCGACAAATCGCCCTCTATTAAATACAAATTTAATGGTACTAAAACAGTTATCGACTTAGCGGCTAATCAAGCACATGCTGAGGCTATAAATACGCTTGTAAGCTTAATAAAAGATCACAACTTAGACGAGCAACTTATCGCAGTGGGCCATCGTGTTGTACATGGCGGCGAGCACTTTACGCAATCGGTATTGATTGACGAAAAAGTAATTGCAGGCATTACACAGTCTGCAACGCTTGCGCCGCTTCATGGGCACGCTAATTTACTAGGTATTTCATCGGCGCAGGCATCGTTTGAAGGTTTGCCACAAGTCGCGGTGTTTGATACTGCATTCCACCAAACTATGAATGAAGTTGCCTTTCTTTACGCTCTTCCATATAAGTTGTACACCGAGTTTGGTGTTAGGCGTTATGGTTTTCACGGCACAAGTCATTTTTATGTTGCAGGGCAAACAGCAAAGCTGCTAAAGCAACCTATCGAGCAAAGCAATTTTATTAGTGCCCACTTAGGTAACGGTTGTTCTGTATGCGCTATTAAAAATGGTAAGAGTGTTGATACCAGCATGGGACTAACGCCTCTAGAGGGGCTGATAATGGGCACACGTAGCGGCGATATTGACCCTGGTTTATTTAACTTTTTAACCACTCAACTTGATTACACAGCCCAGCAAATTGATAACCTACTAAATCAAAAAAGTGGCTTGTTAGGTATTAGCGAGCTTTCTAACGATTGCCGTACCATTGAAGAAGCCGCTTTGGCCGGGAATAAAAAAGCGATACTCGCAATTGAAATGTTTTGCTACCGACTTTCAAAACAAATCGCGGCGTATATGGTGCCATTACAGCGCCTTGATGCTGTTATATTTACTGGTGGTATTGGTGAAAACTCAGATATTATTCGTGAAAAAGTAATTACACAACTTGCCTTTTTAGGCATTAATTGTAATCCGCAAGCCAACCTCAATGCGCGCTTTGGTCAAGAAGGCGTTATTAGCTGTAAAAATTCACACGTCAAAGCAGTAGTAATGCCAACTAATGAAGAATGGGTTATTGCCCTTGATGCTGCAAATATTGTAAAGGAGCTTTAATATGGCACGTCGTATTATGTTAATTCCTGTTTCTACCGGTGTGGGTTTAACGTCGGTATCAGTTGGTTTAGTGCGTGCACTTGAACAAAAAACAGTTAAAGTTAACTTTTTTAAACCAATAGCTCAGCCACGTTCAGGTGAAACAGGCCCTGAAAAATCAACGCAAATAGTCACTCAAGGCTCACCTATTAACCCACCAATGCCTTTTGCACTTGATTATGCTGAGCAAATGATTGGCGACGGTAAAGGTGATGACCTACTAGAGGAAATTGTTGAACGCTTTGAAAGTAAAATAAACGACGACGAAGTCGCTATTATTGAAGGTATGGTACCTACTCGTCGCCAACCTTATGCTGGGCGTGTAAACCGCGAAATTGCGCAAACACTCGGCGCCGAAATTGTATTTGTACTTACCCCAGGTAATTACACCATTACTCAAATAGAAGACCGCCTTGAAATTGCAGCAGGTAACTATGGTGGTATCGATCACCCTCGCGTACTGGGCTGTATTTTTAATAAAGTAAATGCGCCACTTGATGAAGAAGGTCGTGCACGCGCCGATTTAGTCGATGCCTATAAACCTGAAGAGCTTGAAAACGAGTTAAATCGTTTAGCATCCCTACCTATTTTTAAAAAAAATCCGTTTATGTTACTTGGTGCAATCCCGTGGGATTTTGACTTAGTAGCGCCGCGCGTAAAAGACTTAAGCGCATACTTAAAAGCCACGATTATTAACGAAGGCGATATGCTTCATCGTCGTCTGCGCCGTATTACTTTTTGTGCTCGTACGGTTTCAAATATTTTAAATTATTTTACGCCAGGCGCTTTATTAGTAACACCGGGCGATCGCTCTGACATACTTGTTGCTGCGTGCTTATCTGCTATGAACGGCACTAAACTTGGCGCTATATTACTCACCGGTGGTTTTGAGCCAGAGCCACGTATTATGGCCTTGTGTGAGCAAGCCATGCAAACCGGTTTGCCAATACTCGCAACCGATGCAGACACGTGGCGTACATCATTACTACTGCATAACTTTAATATGGAAGTACCAAATGATGATGACCAACGTATTGAAAAAGTAAAAGATCACAACGCAGAGCATATCAATTCAAGCTGGCTAGATACTCTAGCTAAAAGTGTAGGTAAAACTCGTAAGTTATCACCACCCGCATTTCGTTACTTACTTACCACTAAAGCGCGTAAAGCAGGTAAAACTGTGGTTCTACCAGAAGGTAATGAACCTCGTACAATTAAAGCGGCTGCTATTTGTGGTCAACGCGGAATTGCTAAAACTATATTACTAGGCGATCGCGAAGAAATAATGCGTATTGCACAGCAGCAAGGTATTGAGCTAAACGAACATGTAAGTATTATCGAGCCAAAAAGTATTATTAATGATTATATTGCGCCTATGGTCGAAATTCGTAAAAGCAAAGGCCTAACTGCCGTAGTAGCACAAGAGCAACTACAAGATAACGTCGTACTCGGTACAATGATGCTTGAGCAAGGTAAAGTAGACGGTTTAGTATCGGGCGCAGTAAACACTACGGCAAATACAATTCGCCCACCACTGCAATTGATTAAAACAGCACCAGGGTCATCACTAGTATCATCTGTATTTTTTATGCTACTGCCTGACCAAGTATTAGTTTACGGTGACTGTGCGATTAACCCAGACCCTAATGCTGAACAACTTGCAGACATAGCGATTCAATCTGCCGACTCTGCAGCTGCATTTGGCATAGAGCCGCGTGTTGCCATGATCAGCTACAGCACGGGCACTTCTGGTACAGGTGCCGATGTTGAAAAAGTACGTGAAGCCACAAAAATAGCAAAACAAAAACGTCCTGATCTAATTATCGACGGCCCACTACAATACGATGCCGCTATAATGGAAAACGTAGCACTTAAAAAAGCACCTAACAGCCCTGTAGCCGGTAAAGCGACTGTATTTATATTCCCAGATTTAAATACGGGTAATACCACGTATAAAGCAGTACAACGTAGTGCCGACTTGATAAGTATTGGCCCTATGCTGCAAGGTATGCGTAAACCTGTAAACGATTTAAGCCGTGGTGCATTAGTTGATGATATTGTGTATACAATCGCCTTAACTGCCATTCAGGCAGCTCAAACAGAAGCGCTAATTACTCATTAAACGTAACGTGTGCTTTTTATAGCCTAGCTATTATTTATTTAATAATTAACTAGTTAGGTTATTTATACCCTGCAACCCCCATACTTATCCACAGAAATTGTGGGTAAGTTTTTACTCCCTTCTTTTATCTACTTATTTACTGCTGAGTTAGTCGTTGTTACACCTTTAATTTAAAGCCAATAATCTATACTATAAAGCTATCAATATTGCTGTTCGCAGGCTTTTAATGTCAAAACAAACATTACAATTACACAGCACCATTTTATCTATACACAGTTTAGATGTAGATGCCGACATACCTGCGGCACTTTTAAAGCAATCTTTGTTTTTTATTTCTAAAACCCATGATGAACTTTCAATTGTATGCCCAAGCGATTTTGAAGTAAAAAGCCTGGATACCGAACCCGACTGGCAAGCTTTAGAGGTTGTAGGTCCACTTGGCTTTTCGTTAACCGGAATTATGGCTAATATTTCAGGGGTATTAGCGCGCGCTAAAATTTCTATCTTTTCAATTTCAACCTACGATACTGATTATATTCTCATAAAAAAACACACTGCAGAAAATGCTATTTCCGCTTTAAAAAAAGAGGGTTATAACGTGGTGGGAAACTAACTTATGAAAGCTCAAAAAATTGACTATTTAGCTCAAAATAAAACGCCTCTTAATGCAATAAATATAACCAGCCCATTTACAGGTAAAGTAATTGCACTGAAAGAGCATCCAGAACCTTTTTTTCGTTTTGGCACTCTGGGCCCAGGTATTATGGTGCAACTAACAAGTCATAAAATTTTAGCACCGTTTGATGGAACTTTATTACAAGTAAAAAATGCAGGTACTGAGTTTATTCTACAAGCTAATAATGGTCTAAAAGTCTTGATTAACTTAACCATTTTTGATTCGCAATCAATTACGCATACCCATATTGCGCAACTCAATGGTAGCAAAATATGCAAAGGTCAACGCCTTGCTTATTTTGATTTACGAGAACTTGATACTCCAATGCTTGCTAGTTTAATTTTACTAAACGGCCATAACCTTGGCACATTTCATTACTCGCATTCGCATGTAAATGCGGGTGAAGACACCCTATTAACTATTATTAAGAAGAACTAGATTTATGATCACTCTATACGGTATTAGCAACTGCGATACGATAAAAAAAGCTAAAAAACATTTAACTGATAACAACATCGAATTTACGTTTCATGACTACCGCAAAGATGGCGTAAATGAGCAAATGGTGAGTGAATTTGCAGACAAGCTCGATTGGGAACAACTCGTTAATAAACGTGGAACAACTTATCGCGCATTAACTGATGAGCAAAAACAAAGCCTAACTAAAGAAAGTGCTATCCCATTGTTGGTTGAACAACCTGCCATGATCAAACGTCCAGTACTGGTAAACAATGGCAGTTACCATTTAGGTTTTAAAGCAGCTCAATACGACGAGATTTTTAAATAATGACTAATGACGTAATTCAACTCGCCCAAGCGCTAATCCAACGTGAATCGGTAACGCCCGAAGATGCTGGCTGCCAACAAATGATAAACGATCGCCTTGCTGCGGTTGGTTTTAATATAGAATCATTATTTTTTACCGACACACTTAATACTTGGGCTCGAAAAGGCACACAATCGCCGCACTTTTGTTTTGCTGGTCACACCGACGTTGTACCAACAGGCCCTGAAAAAAATTGGCAACACCCGCCGTTTTCAGGATTAATAAAAGACGGCCTATTACACGGGCGTGGCGCTGCCGATATGAAAGGCTCATTAGCCGCAATGCTAGTAGCAACAGAGCGTTTTGTTACTAAACATCCAGATCATAAAGGCTCTATTTCTTTTTTAATCACCTCTGACGAAGAAGGACCGTTTATAAACGGCACAACACGTGTAATAGATACACTAGAAGCCCGTGGTGAAAAAATAGATATGTGCCTAGTAGGCGAACCCTCATCACGAGATGTATTAGGCGATGTTGTTAAAAATGGCCGAAGAGGCTCACTTACCGCTTACCTAACCGTTAAGGGCGTACAAGGGCATGTAGCCTACCCTCATTTAGCACGAAATCCAATTCATCTAGCAACGCCTGCACTTACTGAGCTTAGCCAAACGGTGTGGGATAACGGTAATGAATACTTCCCAGCTACTAGCTTTCAAATTTCGAATATTAATGGTGGCACAGGTGCTGGTAACGTGATCCCGGGTGAACTAGAAGTACAGTTTAACTTTAGATTTAGCACGCAAGTAACACATGAGCAATTACAGCAACGAGTGAACGATATTTTACAAAAGCATGACTTAAATTATGAATTAAGTTGGATAGTAAATGGCTTGCCTTTTATTACCGAGCACGGCCCACTTGTTGACGCCACCGTTAAAGCGATTAAATCAGTAACCGGTTTAACTACGAATCTAGAAACTACCGGCGGCACATCTGACGGTCGCTTTATTGCACAAACAGGCGCTAAAGTAATTGAACTTGGCCCACGTAACGCCACTATTCATAAAGTAGATGAATGCGTAAGTACCGATGATTTAATAGCCCTTACCGACATTTACGAGCAAATACTAGAGCAACTTTTAACATAATGGATGTTACTAAACCAACACCAATACTGTGTATCACAGGGCAAAGTGATACACATTTAACTGATATACAAAATCATCGCTTGCACAGCGCTATTATCAGCGACTTTTTAGCGCTGCAAAGTGCAGCACAAAAAGCAGGATTTGAGCTTACTATTGCCTCAAGTTTTCGCGACTTTAATCGTCAATCAATTATTTGGAATAATAAGTTTTTAGGTATTCGACCTGTTTATAATAAACAGCAAAAGGTTGTAGATTTAACTAAATTAAATGATGTAGATAAATGCATAGCAATAATGCTTTACTCTGCATTACCTGGGGCAAGCAGGCACCATTTAGGCACCGATTTAGATGTGTTTGATAAAGCTGCGGTAAGTGATGATTATAAACTACAGCTAACACCTGATGAATACCTGCAAGGTGGGCCGTTTGCGCCTTTAAGTAATTGGCTTGATACTAACTTAGATAAATTTGGCTTTTATCGCCCTTACCAGCATGATTTAGGTGGTGTCGCACCTGAGCTTTGGCATATAAGCCATATTAAGCAATCGCAATTATTAGTGAATAAGCTTACCGAGCAAGTACTTTTTGAATGCATAAAAAACAGTGAACTACAGGGTAAGCAGGCAATACTTGATAACTTACCCGCTATTTATACACGCTTTGTAACGAACGTTAGTCCGCCATAAAGAACTTGTTTAAGTGGTATCACACCTTCTTTTTATTTAAGATAAATACCAGCACAGCCCCTAATATTAACGAGCTTGCTACTATAAATTCCATTGTTACCTGCTCTGATAAAAACAAGACCCCGGCAACGGCTGCAAGTACAGGTACACAAAGCTGCACAACAGCAGCTTGGGTACTTTTAAGCAGTGGCATAGCCACATACCAAACACTGTAACCAATTCCAGACGCTATCGCACCCGAGGCACATGCAAGCAAAACCCCTTCAATACTCATATTTTTTAAATAACTCATACCAACAAGTAATAAAACAGGGATAGCCACTAAGCTTCTTATAAAGTTAAACCCTGTAGTACGCAGTGGCGATACACACACTTTACCTCTAATGCTATAAATACCCCATGCCACACCACTGAGTGCCATAAGTGATGCACCTAATAATGACGGTACAGCAGCAGATGGCAGCATTAGATATACAAACCCACCTAGCGCCACTATAAACGCGCACCACTGAAGCACACTCAACTGCTCTTTTTGATATATACCCCAGCCAATCATAGTGAGTTGCACGGCTGAAAACAAAATCAATGCACCGGTGCCTGTATCTAGCTCTACGTATGCAATCGAAAAACAAAGTGCATAAACTAATAGGCTTATACTGCTTCGCCAGCTTCCTTTATCACTTAAAATAGCGGGATTAAATGTGCCTTTTCGTTTTAAATTATGAGTATAAATAGCCATTATAATGCCCAAACACGCAGCACCACTGAGTAAGCGAATAACTGTAAAGTTCCAAGCATCTATATAACCTTCGGCTAAAGCCATTCTGCAAAAAAGAGAATTTGCAGCAAACGCAATTAAAGCAATGATTGTGTACAACGTAGCTTTCAAAAAAATTCCTTAGCAATAAAAACAAATTACAACGTTATTTCAATTAATTAACTAATTAACCTACTAAGCTAAAAACATTGTCATAAGCGCCTATAAAACCGCTTAATGAGCAGCACATTTAAACAGGATTGGTATAACTGTGCAAAGAGAGTATTTAGTTTTAATAAATTAGATCATTTATACTCAAATCTTAGCCGCATTTGCAAAATACGGTGTCTACAACACAAGATATCCTTTTAGTATTTTTCGTATACGACTTAGTGAATAGCAATTACTTCATTTAAAAAATTCATTTATCATTACGCTTTAGGGATCATTGTATTCAATAAGACCAATAAAGTACCTTAAGCATTTCAATATTGTTACCCAACAAGAAAATTCACACTTTGTTCACCAATGTCATTTTATATTTCTTTATTAGCAGGCAGTTTTACTCTACGATTTTTTACAATATTTCACACATTTAGCTAAAAATAATATGTTAATGTATACAGGTGAATTGAGAGGAGTGCGCAGTGCGCCTAAGTATAATTTTAAGCTTTTGTTGTATTTTAAGTGGGTGTAGCACAATGGGCTTTAATGACCTATTTAATGACTATGCCACGCAAATGACACCAATAAGAAATGCGATCGAGAAAAACAATATCGAAGAAGCGCAATCCCTTATTGCCAATAATAGCACCATGCACAGCAGCTACTTACTCAACCAACTTGAGCAAGCTCGCTTAAACGACTTAGCCAATACGCCACAAGAGGCACAAAGTAAATTTGAGAACGTGTATACACAAATGCAAAAAAAACGCGAAGCCGCCAAAATACAAGTAAGTGCGGGGCTTGAGCAAAGCAATGCGTTATTTACTAACGACTCAGCAATTACTTATGTACCACCGGCTTACGAAATGAGTATGCTTCATAGTTATAAAGCACTTAACTACGTGTATAAAAATGATGTAGAAGGCGCTTTGGTCGAAATTCGCCGTGCTAATAAAGTACAAGTTGATGCACTAAGCGAAAATAAAACAGATGGCGACTCAACAGTTAAGGAAGCGCAGCAGCACTACCCTAGCATGGGCAATGTAACCAGAGATGTAAAAAATGGCTTTCAAAATGCCTACACATTTTATTTATCTGCTTTGCTTTACCAAAGTGCTAAACAGTATGACGATGCTTATATTGATTATAAAAAAGCACTGGCTATACAACCTAACAATATTTATTTACAGCAGGACGTAATGCGCCTTGCTAAAAAACAAGGGTTTGACCAAGACCTAAGCGAATTTAAAAAACGTTTTAGTGATGCACCCACAATTTCTACAACGCAAGGCGAAGTAATTGTTTTATTTGAACAAGGCTTAGTACCAAAACAAGATGAATTTAAACTGCGCTTACCAATTTATTCATCACGCGGCGATGCACGCTTTTACAGCCTTGCAATGCCAGTATATAAAGATAATGCCTATGTGCGCCGCCTTAATAATATAAACTTAGATGCACAAAGCTTAGAGCTGAGCCCATTAGTACACATTGAAGCACTTGCAGCAAAAACATTAGAAGATCAAATACCTGCAAAAGTAGCTCGCCAAGTGCTTAGATTAGTAGCTAAAGAGAAAGTGCGTGCAGAGCTTGCTCGCAGTGCCGGTGATGTAGGTAACATACTTGCTAATATTTATAATTTGGCGTCTGAGCAAGCTGATACACGTAGCTGGCTTACACTTCCAAATCAAATAAGTGTTGCAAGGCAAAGCCTAAATACAGGTGAGCATTCTTTGCATATAGGCACACAAGCACCTATAAATTTTACCGTTAGTAAGCAAGGGTTAACGTTAATTTACTTAACCTCCGTTAATAACTACTTTAATTACCACGTAGTTCAACTATAGGGCCTATTGACCTTTCGAGGTTAAATTTACAGCAGTATGTTTGGTTTTTAGGCAAAGCAGAGCCTATGTAATGTGGTTGTTCCCCATAAATAGGTGATAACGCAGCATAAATGCCAAACATGCGCTGCCCTTTGGGTTCGTCCTAGGGGCGATTGACTCTTTGTTGCTCGGTTTTTACTTAGTCCACTAGGTTACAAACCTCGCGCCTCGATTAAATCGCCACTAGATAAAATAAATTTTAATCCACAAAGGTCAATAGGCCCAGGAGCCATCATGAAATACATAGCGCCATTATTAGCAGTCTTAATGCTCAGTGCATGTTCCAGCAAACCGGTTACATCGGGTATTTCTGTTGAACAAAATAAAAATCAGTTTAATGAGCAATTACGTGTAGATAACCCAGAGCTCGGTAAAAAGCTGGCCATTACTGATGTTAAAACACGTCAAACCAACCAGTTAACCGATGTAGTAGTGACACTTTCGAGCCAGTATAAAAAATCACAGTATTTGCAGTATCAATTTAATTGGTTTGATAAAGACGGCTTTGTTATTAAAGGCAATCATTCACCTTGGCAAGCACTCACCTTATTTGGTTTTGCAAAAACACAATTACCGGGCTTAGCACCTAGCTCTGATGCGGTTACCTTTTCTTTAGCAGTAAGAGAAGTGTCTACCGAATCACAAGAATTTAAAGATTAAAGGAAACAACCATGATCATCAGTAACAAATTTAAAACAGCATCAACTTACGCTTTAGTTGGCTTGAGCGCTTTAGTATTAAGTGGCTGTGCTAATAAAGCCGTAGTAAGTTATGGCGATGCACAAGCAGTAGAAACAACAGATATTAATTTTGGTTCTACCGACTTACAAAAAGTAGCGAGCCAAATGACCGACTCATTACTCAGCTCACCTGTTGTTGGCACAATGACCGCTAATAAACGCCCTGTAGTATTTGTTGAGCGTATTAAAAATAAAACCAGCGAGCACATTGATACAGAATCAATCACCGATTCAATCTCAACACAAATGCTACGCAGCGGTAAGTTCCGTTTTGTAGATATGACCCGTGTTGAGTCAGTACGTGAGCAATTAACGTTTCAAAATGAAGATGCTCTTGTTAACCCTGCAACAGCCGTTGCATTTGGTAAACAAATTGGTGCGCAATATATGTTATACGGAAACTTATCAAGCATCGTTAAATCAAATGCCGATAAATCAGACGTATACTACAAATTTACAATGCGTTTAATGGATATGGAAAGCGGCCTAGTTGAGTGGGCAGACGAAACTGAAATTCGTAAAACTAAAGAAAAATCAACCTTTGGCTGGTAGCCAATACCAATCTGCTTATATATGGGGTCTATTTAACGTTAAGAAAATTACGCTAGTACTAGGCAAAAATTTTTGTATTTAGTTGTTCTAAATAAAAAATTTTTAACGACGTTATAGCGCAATTTAATTCGTTAAATTGATCAAAGATTTATGCAGGTTGGTATAAAAGGAGCAAGTTATGAAAGCAATTACTGTAATTATATGCGCTTTACTTACAATAAGCGCGCCTACGTTTGCTAAATACGAGCGCAATAAAGCAGTCCCTGTGCAGCAAGTTTTATTTGGTGGCGTAAAATCGGTACGCAA
This sequence comes from Pseudoalteromonas sp. RB2-MNA-CIBAN-0110, assembly GCF_040309305.1. Taxonomy (NCBI): domain Bacteria; kingdom Pseudomonadati; phylum Pseudomonadota; class Gammaproteobacteria; order Alteromonadales; family Pseudoalteromonadaceae; genus Pseudoalteromonas; species Pseudoalteromonas sp. RB2-MNA-CIBAN-0110. Next base: position 191,198 of record NZ_JBEOOQ010000003.1, read on the forward strand.
TATTACCGAGCAAGAAATCATTCAAGACAAAAACAACGGCTGGCAAACCTTTGGTGGTGCATTACTCGGCGGCGTAGTAGGCAACCAGTTTGGTGGTGGTAGCGGCCGTACAGTAGCAACAATATTAGGTTCGGTAATTGGCGGCAGTGTTGCACATAATAGGCAGCAGCAAAGTCATTATCAGCAAAATCACTTTGTAGAGTTATTAATACAAGTTGAAAATGGCGACCAGTTTATGGTTGTTCAAGATCAGGACCAATCAATGCGTTTTAGCAAAGGCGATAACGTAAGATTAGTGTACTTGAACGACAACACAGTGCGTGTAGATAAAGCGTACTAGGCCGTGCTGAACTTTGGTGGTTGAATTTGCAGCAGAATGTTTGGTATTTAGACAAGGCAGAGCCTATGAAATGTGGTTTTTCCCTATAAATAGGCGATAACGCAGCATAAATGCCAAACATGCGCTGCCCGAAGGGTTCTGCCTAGCGGCAATTAACTCTTTGTTGCCTACATGGATGTAGGTAAGGGGCGTGAGCAGGACGCGGAAGCTTTGCTCGGTTTTTACTTAGCCCACTAGGTTACAAACCTCGCTTCGCGATTTAATCGCCCCTAGATTGAACAAATTTCAATCCACAAAGATCAACACGCCCTGTTAATATATTCATGACTAAAGTAAAAAACGAGCCAAATTTGGCTCGTTTTTTTATTATTTTTTAATAACTATACTTGGCGATAATCTTTAAAAAAGCGCTTCATTTTTAACATCGCATCCGATAAATCATCTTTGCTTGGTAAAAAGACCAACCTAAAATGATCAGGATCTGGCCAATTAAACGCCCTGCCATGCACAAGTAATATTTTTTCGGCTTTTAGCAAATCGTACATCATCTTTTCATCATCTTTGACGTTAAAAAGTGCTGTATCTACTTTGGCAAACGCATAGAGTGCGCCTTTAGGTTTTTTACAACTAATGCCTTCAATATCATTTAATCCACGCCATGCAATATCACGCTGCTCATATAAGCGCCCACCCGGGTTTATTAGACTATCAATTGATTGCACGCCGCCAAGTGCTTGTTGAATCGCATACTGCGCAGGTACATTGGCGCACAAACGCATAGATGAAAGAATTTCTAGGCCTTTGCGTAAATCATCCATTACCGAGGTACGACCGCTTAGAACCATCCACCCCATTCTCAGCCCCGCTGCACGGTATGTTTTTGCTAAACCATTAAAAGTAATAATAGGCACATCGTCGCAAAGTGAGCCGATTGAAGTATGCGTTATACCATCGTATAAAATCTTTTCGTAAATCTCATCGCTCAATAACAGCAGTTTATGTTCACGCGCTATATCAATTAATTGCATTAACAAATCATCACTGTAAACCGCACCAGTAGGATTATTAGGATTAATTAATACCAGAGCTTTAGTTTTAGACGTGATTTTACTTTTTATATCGGCAATGTCCGGAAACCAATCTTGCTCTTCATCACATAAATAATGCACGGGATTACCACCCGATAACGTGACCGAAGCAGTCCAAAGTGGATAATCTGGAGCAGGAATAAGCACTTCGTCGCCATTATTTAATAGCGCTTGGGTGATCATCTGAATAAGTTCGCTTACGCCATTACCAATATAAATGTTATCTACATCTAAATTATGTAATCCACGTTGTTGATAGTGTTGATAAATAGCCACGCGGGCAGAATAGAGGCCTTTAGAGTCACAGTAACCTTGGGCTGAATATAAGTTGCGGATAATATCTCGGTGCATATCTTCTGGCATATCAAAACCAAAAGCAGCCGGATTACCTATATTCAATTTTAATACTTTTTGACCTTCGTCTTCCATTTTTTTAGCTTGCGCTAAAACCGGCCCACGAATGTCATAACATACACCTTCTAATTTGTGACTCTTTTTAATATCAGACATTTTTACCTCTTTAGGGCGTATTGACTTTATGGATTAAATTTGTTCAACCTAGGGGCGATTTAATCGCGGCGCGAGATTTGTAACCTAGTGGGCTAAGTAAAAATTGAGTAACAAAGAAAAAATAGCCCCTAGGAAGAACCCTCTGGGCAATGCGTGTTTGGATTTTATGTGTTGTTATCGCCTATTTATGTGGAAAAACCACACTGCATAGGCTCTGCCTAACCTAAAAACCAAACACTCGTTGCAAATTCAATCCCGAAAGATCAACACGCCCTAGTGAGTCTTTAGACTAACCTAGTAAAGGCGTAAAATGCCAGCCTATTTAAACGCTTAATACTGAAATAAATTCACGTTTCAGTTTCAATAATTAACGAGATGCTAACCATTCATTTAGCTTAGCTTGAGAGCCTGTTACTTGAGCCATTAAGCTATTAGATGCGTCGATGGCTTCAGCTAAGTTATCTAGGTTTAAATTTTGTTCAATAACGCGAGATACTTCAGCAAGGCTTGAAGCACCAAACTGAGCAGCGTTAGATTTTAAGCTATGAGAATGACGAATCGCCGCTTCTCTGTCTTTTCCAATGGTTGCTAAAACTTCAGAGCCTAAACGCTCAAACTCCGAGCAGCAAAAATCAAGTGTATCAGCAAACTGCTCACCCAATAACGATTCCATACTCTCTAATGCTGATGTATCAATATTTATTTCTGTCATATTTTAAGCCCTTAAAACAATCCATGTAAATTACAGTTTAATAGTACTACTTTATATTGATGCGTAAAAAAAACCAACTTAATTACCTCATAAATGTATAATTGCGAGGATCATACTGGCAACAAAAAGTTTATTAAATGGCACGCACACTTTGTAATCATTGTAACTTTGCACTTAACACCTGTATTTGCAGCGCAATTACAAATATAAACAACAAAGTTAAGGTTATTATTCTACAGCACCCAAGCGAAGAAAAAATAGCAAAAAATACCGCTAAACTACTCAATTTGTGTCTAACTGATTGCCAAATAGTCAAAGGCGAAAATAATGACGACTTTTCTATTCTTAAATCACTGCCCGTAAGCTCAACTGTTTTGCTCTACCCTAACGAAAACGCTATTAATTTAGACGATAGCGCTGAGCAATCTAATATAAAAAACATCACCCATTTAATCGTGGTTGATGGTACATGGAAAAAAGCCTACAAAATTTTGCAGCTCACCACATTGCTAAATCAATTCAAAACGGTCAGTTTTAAACAGTTACCTAAAAATCGTTATGCTATTCGTAAAGCCCCTAGGGCTGACAGCCTATCCACACTTGAAGCTGTAGCGCATAGTTTGTTTTTAATAGAGCAGCTAAATCCTGCACCACTTTATAATGTGCTTGATGAATTAATACAAAAACAAACCCAACACATGCCCGAGCACGTAAAAGCACGTTACTTAGATTAAATTCGTTACTATATGAAACTTGCAATGCGTAACTACCCTAACAGGCTAAAACGTGGCTTTACTCGCCAAGGCCCCGACTATCGCTTTGACGACCAAGTCGACTTTAGCGATATAAGAGATACCTTTGGCTTTAGATCAATGGTCGTCGGTAAATGGGTAACTAAAGAAGAGCGCTACATTAGCGCTAATTTAATTTACGATGCACTGGCCGACCTTGCACAAATACTGCATTTACCGCCCAAAGCTATTGGTCTTCGTGGCAAACTTAATTTTGCATTTGGGCATGGCGGTCAAAAAGGTGTACAAGCGCATTATAATGCAGCTTCTCAAACGCTTGCCCTTGCAAAAAATGCAGGCGGTGGTGCACTTGCTCACGAATGGTTTCATGCGTTTGACCATCATATAAGCGAGCATTTATTTGCAGCAAAACCACGATTTGGTTTTGCCTCAAAATTATGGCTTTCAAACACGCCTAATTTATCGCATCCACTTAATAATGCTTTGAACAGTTTTTATAAACATGTATTTTTAGATGAGCACGGCGTTGATGCAAATAACTTTGTACAAACGTGTATAGAACACGATAAAGCCCACAATATGAATTATATGAGCATGCCAGAAGAGCTTGCAGCACGGTGTTTTGAAGCCTGTATTGAGCAGCATTCAAATATAAAAAATAGCTTTTTAGTGGGGGGCTTACAAAGTAGTAATTTAATATACCCAAATATTGGGCATATTAATAAAGCAAATGAAGCGCTTAACCAGTACTTTGAACTACTGGGTTATGCGCTTCATAAAATGGATTAAATCAGCTCTTAAAGTGATGCTTAGCTAAACCATTACCTGTACTAATGGTTAGCGAACTAAATCTAGTAATTTGTCTGTGCTCTGAACATTACAATAACCAAAGCTCAATGCAGCCATAAATGCATGATGAACATTATGTGCAGATACTACCACCCCATTAAATTCAAGATCTAATGTAGCACAAGCATCATGTGCTACATGACATTCATAGCCAAAATCTACTGCAGCACGAGTGACAGCATCAATACACATATGGCTCATAGCACCAACAATAATCAACCTTTCAACGTTGAGCTCTTCTAGTACTCTTTGTAAATCTGTATCGCGAAAACTATTTATTTGATGCTTTAAAACGACCGGCTCACCTTCAGTTGGAGTAACCGTAGGATGGATTTTCGCACCATCAGAGTTAGGCACAAAGAACGGAGCCTCGTCAGAAGGAAACTCATGACGAACATGAACTACAGGCATACCATTATCACGAAATTGAGCTAGTAGTATTGCTGCATTTTCTGAGGCTTTTTCAGTTCCAGACAGAGGCCATTTAGCTCCTTCGAATGTAGAGTAATAATCGTTTTGTAAATCAATAAGTAGTAATGCTATGTTAGACATAATAATCTCTCTTATGTTGTTTAGGTTATCTGTTGAGACTATTATGCAAAACATCAACTCATTACACCGATGGCGAAATAGCCATAAATCAGTTTAAAAATGACAAAGCATGTTCAGATCACAATTATCGACTACCCCAACGCCCTACAAAGTGCAGTACAAGGCTTTAAAGAGTTATTTTTTTTGGCAAACAGGATAGTTATAGAAAGCCAGCTTGAAGTTCAGTTCTCTGTAAAGGTCATTCAGCCCGATATAGATTTAGATGGGATGAGCCAAAATGATATTATTATTCTCCCACCAAACTTAGATGGTGATTATTTCTTCACGCCTCAACCCAAGTTGTTGCAATACCTCAACGAGGCTCATCAAAAAGGGACTATATTATGCTCTGCTTGCGCTGGTGCATTTATACTTGCCAAAACAGGCTTATTAAATAATCGTGTTGCTACAACACATTGGCAATTAGCTGATGAATTTCATGAGGCATTCCCTAAAGTATCTCTTGAGATTGAAAGTTTACTAATTAATGACGGTGATATTATTAGCGCAGGTGGGCTGATGTCATGGATTGATCTAGGGCTAGAAATCGTGGCTCAATTCACAAAACCACACGTTATGCGTACACTTGGAAAGTTTCTTATCGTTGATACGGGTAGAAGAGAACAACGCTATTACGGTAGTTTTTCGCCAAAACTTAATCACGGGAATAAACAAATATTACTAGTTCAGCATTTCATTCAAGCAAATTATAGTAAAACACTGAATGTTTCTGTACTAGCAGCTTTGGCCTGTATGAGCGAGCGAACATTTCTTCGACAATTTACCCATGCCACAACATTAAAGCCGATACAGTATATTCAAAAAATAAGAGTGCAAAAGGCATGTGAGCTATTAGAATCGACCACTCACAGTTTTGAGCGAGTGGCTCTGAATATTGGCTATGACGATGTAAACAGTTTTCGCAAAGTATTTATTAAGATAATCGGATTAAGCCCTACGGCGTTTAAAGAAAGATTTGTTTGAATAGATAGTACCAAAGGAAGAATCATTAATTACCGTTGTATTCTCACTTCACTATTAAAATAAATGGCTATTATTGTAAATATTGAATTAAAGGTATAAAGCTTTCATCTTTATACTTAGCAAACTTGTTGCACCCACTTAATAAAGCAAATGAAGCGCTTAACCAGTATTTTGCACTACTGGGTTATGCGCTTCATAAAATGGACGAATAAAAGCTTTATTTAGTGGTTACTTATCGTCACTAATACGACTTGCTACTGCACTGTTTTGATCTTTATATTTTGCATCTTTACGGATGTTGTATGGGTTTTCACACGGGCCCGATAGCATTTCAAAGCTCATAGCCCCAATTTTCATCAGTGGGCGAAGCGCGAGTGGTAATTTACCTGAGTTGTAAAACTCTAAAACAATATTACCGCTCCAGCCTGGATCTATTCGGTGCGCAGTTACATGCACCATTAAACCTAAACGCGCAAGCGATGAGCGTCCATCTAACCAGCCTACTATGTCTGCTGGCAGAGTTACTTTTTCGTGTGTTATAGCAAGTGCAAGTTCACCTGGGTGTAAAAAGAATGCTTCACCTTCATCAAGCACTATTTCTTCACTCATGATTGATTCCATGGCTTTATTTAGCTGATCTTTTGGACCACTTAAATCGACGTATGCCGCGTTGTGTGCATTAAAAGTTCTGAATTTATTACCTAATCGCAAATCGGCAGTTACGCCTGAAATCATGTCACTTGTTGGCGCAGGCTCAATAACAATGCGACCATCGCTTAGGTATTCATTAATATGTGTGTCTGAAAGTCTCATTATTTACTAATCTTCTGTAATCACAATTTCAATCGCATTGTGATGCTGTTGATAATAAAGCGTGCTGGCTATAAGCCTCGCTGCTGCGCTGTATGTTTTGCTTATTGCCGCGTCGTTATCGTTGGCAATAAGTTTTCCTTGCTCAGAATACTCGCGTATATCTATTGCAAGAGGAATATGACTAAGTACGGGTACGCCGTGCTTGTGCGCAAGTTTTTGTGCGCCGTCTTTACCAAATACGTGGTTAGCTTCGCCGCAATGGCTGCAAATGTAATAACTCATGTTTTCAATTAAGCCCAGCACTGGCACGTTTACTTTATTAAACATGGCAATGCCTTTTTGCGCATCGGCAAGGGCTAAGTCTTGCGGCGTAGTGACAATAACAGTGCCGCTCGCTGGTACTTTTTGGCTCATTGTAAGTTGAATATCACCAGTGCCCGGTGGCATATCTACAATTAAGTAATCAAGCTCGCCCCAATCAGTCTCGTTAAGCAATTGGCTAAGCGCGCCTGAAGCCATTGGCCCGCGCCATACGGTGGCATCATCGCTTGGGACTAAAAAGCCAATTGACTGCGCTTTAATGCCATTGGCATCAAAAGGCTGTAGCTGTTTGTTATCTTTAGTGACGGGCTCTGCGCCCACTAATCCTAAAAGCATTGGGATAGATGGGCCATAAATGTCAGCATCTAAAATACCCACCTTTGCGCCTTCATTTTTAAGCGCGCCTGCCAAGTTAACAGCAGTAGTCGACTTACCTACCCCACCTTTGCCTGAGGCAATAAGTACAATATGTTTAATCGCTTTAAACTTAGCCGCCTCTTTAATGATAACCTTGGCGCTAATAGTTACAGGCACATTTAAGCTTTCACATACGTGTTGCTCAACTAAAGGCATTTCTGATTGCCCAGCAAATGGCAGAGTTAATTTGATTTGTAGTGATTTATCGTCATTTTGAGTAATAGTATTAATGAAGCTTTCGTCAATACCGACGGCAAAAGCCGCACTACGATATGCCGCTAAGGCAGTAATAATCGGTTGTTTTTGCACCGATTTAGAAGAGAATAGTTTCGACAGTCCAAACATAGCAATTAAATAGCGTTTCTTTGATGAAAAGTGCCACGGAATTATGTAACATTCAGGGCATTAACACCAGTCAATTAATAAAAATCCATAAGCTGTGCGCACTCTAAGCAGATAGCTTGTAGATAAATTAATGATAATTGCCGTTTGTATAATAAAAACGGCGTTTTATCCTCAATTCGGAATGATTATGACGCAGCGAAAGATCCTGATTACCAGCGCATTACCTTATGCAAATGGCCCTACTCACCTAGGTCATTTATTGGAATATATTCAAACTGATATTTGGTCACGTTTTCAAAAACTACAGGGCCACGAAGCTTATTATGTTTGCGCAGACGATGCCCACGGCACGCCAATTATGCTTAATGCGCAAAAGCAAGGGATCACGCCTGAAGAAATGGTAAAACAAGTGAGCATAGAGCGCCAACGCGACTTCGCTGACTTTAATATCAAATTTGATAACTACCACAGCACGCATAGCCAAGAAAACAAAGAATTAAGCGAACTTATTTATAACCGCCTAAACGATGCCGGTCATATTAAAAAGCACACTATTTCGCAATTATTCGATCCAGAAAAAGGTATTTTCTTACCCGATCGTTTTGTAACTGGTACTTGCCCAACGTGTAAATCTGAAAACCAAAACGGCGACAGTTGTGATTCGTGTGGTGCTACATACAGCCCTACCGAACTCATTAATCCGCGTTCTGTAATGTCAGGTGCAGAGCCTGTACTTAAAGATTCTGAACATTACTTTTTTGACCTGCCAGCATTTGAAGGCATGCTAAAAGAGTGGTTACACTCGGGCACTATTCAACAAGAAATGGCTAACAAGCTAGACGAATGGTTTACCGATGGCCTGCAGCAGTGGGATATTAGCCGTGATGCGCCTTACTTTGGTTTTGAAATTCCAAATGCACCGGGCAAATATTTTTACGTTTGGTTAGATGCACCTATTGGTTACATGGCGAGCTTTAAAAACCTATGTGATAAAAAAGGCATCAACTTTGATGAGTTTTGGGCTGAAGGTTCAGACGCTGAGCTTTATCACTTTATTGGTAAAGACATCATTTATTTCCACAGCTTATTTTGGCCAGCAATGTTAGAAGGCGCTAATTTTAGAAAGCCAACTAACGTATTCGCTCATGGTTTTGTTACTGTAAATGGCGAAAAAATGTCTAAATCAAAGGGTACGTTTATTAAAGCGCGTACTTATTTAGATAACTTAAACCCAGAGTACTTACGTTACTACTACGCAGCAAAATTAAGCAGCGGTATTGTTGATCTTGATTTAAACCTAGAAGACTTTGCACAACGCGTAAATTCAGACCTAGTAGGTAAAGTAGTAAACATAGCGAGCCGTTGTGCTGGCTTTATTACTAAAAAGTTTGATGGCAAGCTAAGCAGCACTATTATGCAACCAGAGCTGTTAGCAGAGTTTCAAGCGGCTGCACCTAGCATTACAACACACTATGAGAACCGCGATTACAGCCGCGCAATTCGCGAAATAATGGCGCTTGCCGACAAAGCAAACCAATTTATTGATGGCGCAGCACCTTGGGTATTAATTAAAGACGAAACTAAGCAACAAGAAGCACACGAAGTGTGTTCTCTTGGTCTTAACTTGTTCCGCGTTTTAATTACTTACTTAAAACCAGTGCTACCAGAAATGGCCGACAACGTACAAGCATTTTTAAATGACGACCTTGCATGGGACGGCGTTCAAAATGCTCTCGTAAGCCACCCTATCAATAAATTTAAACCGTTAATGCAGCGTGTTGAAATGGATAAAGTAAATAAAATGGTTGAAGAATCTAAAGAAAGCTTAGCGCCAAAAGTAACTATTGACCCTAACAGCCCACTTGCAAAAGAGCCGATTAGCGACGAAATAGAATTTGATGACTTTGCAAAAGTAGACTTACGCGTAGCTAAAATTGCTAAAGCAGAGCACGTAGAAGGCGCTGATAAACTACTTAAGCTAACACTTGATTTAGGCGGCGAAACTCGCCAAGTGTTTGCAGGTATTAAATCAGCTTACGCACCAGAGGATCTCGAAGGTAAGTTAACCGTTATGGTCGCTAACCTTAAGCCTCGTAAAATGCGCTTTGGTATGTCTGAGGGCATGGTATTAGCAGCAGGTCCTGGCGGAAAAGAAATTTATATTCTTAACCCAGATGACGGCTCAGAGCCTGGTATGCGCGTAATGTAATATTACTCATACAATAAAAACCGCTGATACATCAGCGGTTTTTTTATGGGCTTCCCTATTTGCTTTATAAGCATTATTTAAATAATATCAGTGTATTAAAATATTTTTTAGATCAACAACCATGACCAGCAACCTTGATACCCAAAGACTAAATACCAGTGCGCTAATCAAGCAATATAAGTTACTCGCAATCTTACGCTTAAAACAACAAAGCGACGTAGCTCCATTAATTGATTGCTTAGTTAATGCAGGCATAAACGCACTCGAAATCACTTCAAACACGCCTGGCTTTGAGCAAGAAATAACAAAAGCACGCGCAGCTCATAAAAACGCACTTATTGGTGCAGGCACAATAATTAACACCACCCTTGCTCAGCAAGCAATTGATGCAGGCGCGCAGTTTATTGTAACGCCAAATACCAACAAATCGGTTGTCGAACTTGCCCACCAGCACGGGTTGCCGGTATTAATGGGCGCGCTAACACCTACCGATGTAGCAAATGCAATTGAATATAAGGCAGATATTATTAAGGTATTTCCTGCGGGCAGTATGGGCGTTGGTTACTTTAAAGCATTAACAGGTCCATTTTCAGAAGCACAATTAATACCTGTTGGTGGTGTGAATTTAGATAATTTATCACAATGGTTTGAAGCAGGTGCTTGTGGCGCGGCAGTAAGTGGCGATTTTTGTAAGGTATTAAATACCGAACAAGAGCGTAGCCACCTTACCAAGCTTGTAAAAAACTATATAAGTAAACTGCCTAAATAGGCAGTTTATTTTATTTATAAAATAGCCAAATGTGTGCTCATAAAATTTGATTGGGCGCTATACAAAATTAATTACTACTAATTAATTCAGCTTTTTCAATACGCGATCTTTTCTTGGTAGGTAATAATTATCGTAATCAAGTGACACTATAACGCGTTCTGCTTTTCCTAATAACTCGTTACGCGGAATTAAACCTATTACACGCGAGTCAGCGCTATTGTCGCGGTTATCGCCCATTGCTAAGTAATAATCATCAGGAATTGTAATTGCATCAAACCCCGATAAACGTGAAGGAATATTTGCCACTCTTATCGAATGCTCTAATCCGTTTAAATTTTCAATTTTATCAAGCGAGTCTATGTTGCTTCGCTGATCTGCATAATTAAGTTTTTTACCATTAATAATGAGCTCATTATTTTCAAGCGCAACGGTGTCTCCTGGCACACCAATTACACGTTTAATTAAACGGTTATCGGCAGCTTGTGAGTCAAAAACAATAATATCACCAGCTTGTGGATCCGCTAATTTAAGTAATTTTATGTGCGTAAATGGGACGCGAATATCGTAGGCCATTTTATCGGTAAGTATTCTGTCACCTTCTTGAATTGTCGGTTTCATTGAGCCTGTTGGCACTTCGTACCAATCGGCAACAGCGCTTCTAAATACGCTCATCAGTGCAATAAATACGATAAGAGAGCGGTTATTTTTCCAAAACTTATAAACTAATTTCATGCCTATTCCCTTCAATTGAACAAGTCTTTAATTGAGTAACTATTTATATGACTTTGCTAACTAGCTGCAGTTCAATCAATGATGTAACAAAACATGTTGACTACTAATTTTAATTGATCGATTAAATTTAGAGCGTCGTAACATTTAACGAAACCAACGGGTATTAACTTAAAGGAAAATAAAATGTTTAAGAAAATTACTACTGCATTATTGTTTACAACTGCAAGCCTTGGATTTACTGCAATGGCTTATGCTGATCATCATGGTATGAAAAAAGACGTTGTTGAAGTAGCCGTTGAAAATGGTTCGTTCACTACTCTTGTTGCTGCTGTTAAAGCCGCAGGTTTAGTTGAAACACTGCAAGGTAAAGGACCATTTACTATTTTTGCACCAACAGATGCTGCATTTTCTAAATTACCTGAAGGCACTGTTGAAATGCTACTCAAGCCTGAAAACAAAGACAAGCTAACGGCGGTATTAACTTATCACGTAGTGTCTGGAAAAGTGATGGGAGCCGATGTAATGAAGGTAGACAGTGCGAAAACACTACAAGGCCAATCAGTTATGGTTAAAGCCGACAGCATGGGCGTAATGATAAATGATGCTAAAGTTGTAAAAGCTGATGTAAAAGCAAGCAACGGCGTAATTCATGTTATCGACACCGTACTACTTCCAAAAGAGTAGTCATAAAAGAATAAGTCAAATAAAAAAGCATAAGTAAATACTTATGCTCTTTTATTTATTTTTGTTTCATCACATAAAAAATTATTGATTTAGTTTTTCTTTCGCTTCTTTTACTTTTTCAAAATCTAAACCAAGTTCGTCAGTCGCTTCTTTAATAAGGTGCGGTTGAGTCATTACGACTGCCATTAGTTGCTGTAGTTTTTCTGGCGGAATACCAAGCTCTTGAACAAGCGCCATTGCCATCATTGGGTTTTGAGTAAACGCTTCAAACAATGCTTTTACTTTTTCGTCGCTTACATTGTGCTCTTTAAGTATTGCTAGTATTGGATTCATTATTAAACCTTAAGTGTTTTTTATAGGGCTTAGTATATGGGCTAAACCCTAAAATTAAAGAGTTACTCTACAAGTAAAACAACTTTACCAGCATTTTCATTACGCTCTAAAATAGCATGAGCTTCGTTTGCGTCGCTCCAAGGCAATGTTTTATACAGGTTAAAGTCGTACTTTTTAGTGGCAATATCATTGTAAAAACGCGCTACAAAGTCGTCGCGCACCTGGCGTTTAAACTCAATACTACGATTTCTAAGCGTTGAGGCATGAAACGAAATACGTTTGCGTAAAAGCGCGGCAAAATCAACTTCTGCAAAACGTCCATCTAAAAATGCAAGCATTACAATTTGGCAATCCATCGCTGCAATAGCGGCATTTTTATTTAAGTAACTCCCCGAAACAGGATCTACAATTGCATTCGCTGTTAACTCATTTGCTTTCATGTATTCTACAAAGTCAGTGGTTTTGTAGTTAATTGCATGATCGGCACCGAGTTCCTTTGCGTGTTGGCATTTATCATCCGTACCGGCAGTAATAACAACGGTTGCACCTGCGCTTTTAGCCATTTGAATTGCTGCACCGCCCACACCACTAGCACCTGCATGAATAAGTGCTGTTTGCCCTTTTTGCAATTTACCAAGCTCAAATAAAGCGCCAAATGCTGTTAGGTACACTTCGCTTATTGCAGCCCCCTCTGCCATTGTTACATCATCGGGTAATTCCATAAGCTGCTTTGCATCAACGGCTACATATTCACTGTAAGCGCCGCCTGAGCACAAGGTAAAAACACGTTTATTAAGCCAAACTCTATCAACTTTACCGCCAATATCACTAACTACACCAGCGCATTCTAAACCTAAAATTGGACTATCTCCCGCAGGAGCCGGGTATTTTCCTTGACGCTGCATGCTATCTGCACGGTTCACACCTATAGCTTCTACTTTTACGAGTACTTCATGGCTCTTTAAAACCGGTTTTTCGGTTTCATTAAATGCAAGATTGCCATCTTCATGAGAAATATATTTCATTGTCGCTCCAAGTTTAAAAACTGTAATAACATATAGATGGGGATGAACACAGATTCAAACAACCTCAAAATCGCCAACTTTGTTTATAAGGATAAACATCGGGTAGATAGCCATTATGTATTTGTTGCTGGCAGCCTTGCCAAAATGGCGCTAAAAACAAATGACTGTGCTCGTTATTAAAATAGTTAAACGCAAGTTCGTTAGCACTAAAAAACACCTTAAATTGGCTCGGAAATATATCATTTTCGGCTATATCAAAATACGAGTGACTACTTAGCTCTTCAAGTGCATTTTGGGTTTGTGGCACCTCTCTAAAGTTGCAATCGGTCAGTGGGCAAATTTCGTCAAAGTCGTAAAATACCACTCGCCCCCATCGCGTTACGCCAAAATTTTTCATTAGCATGTCGCCCGGAAATATATTAGCGCCGGCTAACTCTTTAATTGCTTTACCGTAATCATGCATCACTCTTTCTAAGGTTTTGTTATCGCATTGGTTAATATACAAATTAAGTGGGGTCATTTTACGCTCAACGTAAACGTGCTTTAAAATAAGTGCCTTGCCCGATATAACCATACTGCTACCAATTTGGCTTTTCATCTGCTCAAGCAGCTCGTCGCTAAAACGGCTTAAATCAAACGCTAAATATCTAAATTCGTGTGTGTCTACCAAACGACCAACCCTATCGGCTTGTTTTACAAAGTTATACTTTTCTTTCACTTGTGCTTTGGTGGCTGTTTTTGGCGCACTAAATTTGTCTTTAATTACTTTATAAACGTAATCTAGCCCTTCAATAGTAAATACCAGCATTACCATACCTGGCGTCCCTGGTGCTGTAACATACTTAAAGTTGGCTGGACTATTTTTAGTCGTATCAACCTTGTGTCGATAAAACTCAGTTTTGGCGTGCTTTATAAAACCAATGGCGTTAAATAACTCAAAGCGTTGTTTATGTGGCATTAACACACTTAAGTAATCTACATAACGAGCGGGCTTATCGGTATCAACCATAAAATAGGTGCGTGCAAAACCAAATAATAAACTTAATTGATCGGCGCCCATCATTACAGCATCAAGCTTTAGTCCCTCATCGGTATTTAAAATAGCGATAGCAAAAGGCATATTGTCGCCATTTTTAGCAATGCAGCGCCCAATTAAATAACAGGCTTTGTTTCTAAAAAATAATGAGTTGGCGTATTCAATATACCCATCGTTTAAATTTATAAGTTCGTACACCTGTTTGCATTGCTGCTTAGAGCCTTGCATTAACGTACTTTGTAATGTGGCTACATCGCGTTCTAAATGACTAAACGGCACTCTAAATACTTGATTAGTGATAAGCGTTTTAACGGCGTTATTAAACCCATTATGTAGCGATACCCTGCTCACTAAGCTTTCATAAGAGCGTGGCTCACTACGATACTTTGCTTTTAATACAAACAAATGCACAGTACGAATTTTTTTATCGTCCCAAATTGCGCCAAACGTTGAGTTAAAAAAGGTATGCGCAATAGGTTTATTTTCGTGATTTTCTACCATATCGCCATAAATATTTTTAGCTAACTGCCACGTTTGCGGGCAAGTAAGTTCAGCATAAGCAATAACTCTGACGGCTTCACTCACGTTTTTAACTTCGCGCTCATACACCTGTAAACGTTCACGCATAGCACTTTGTACACTGTGATACTGTCGTTGCTCAAACCGGCTTTGTGCACCCAGTGTAATATTTAAAAATTGCGAAAACATCGCCTCAAATCCAGCAAAAACAGATCGTGCAAGCTTACTGGCTACAACGTGTTGTAGCGCATTATTAGATTGATTTGTTAGCTTATTTTGCATAAATACAGCACTTATATTGATGCCAGTTATGGCGGTTATTTTTTATTAATGGTTTACACCTTAGCAAGCAGGCTTTAATTTAGATAATTAATAAAGCATATAAATAGAATTTATTGGGCGTATTGACCTTTCGAGGTTAATTTTGCAGCCGTGTATTTGGTTTTTAAGCAAGGCAAAGTACATGTAGTGTTGTGACTCCCCATAAATGTAGTTTAACGCTATATAAAGGCCAAATACACACTGCCCATAGGGTTCTTTCTAGGGACAATTAACTCTTTGTTGCCTACATGGATGTCATAGGTAGGTACTTAAGAAAAACATTAAGTACAGCCTTAAAAATTTGGCTCTACCCCATACTGAAATACTCCTGTTTTTCGATCGCGTTTGGGGTGTGCCCTAGCAGCATTTTTCCTCAGAAAGTCAAATGCTCCATTAACTGCATTTAACAATCCTTTCCTATGCTTCCTAATAATCGCTGTTAATATGCCAATCCACCAAACACCCGTTGTTTTTGCTACTGTCATTGTAGACATTTCAGTTTTGAATATCTTTTCAATACAGCCAGTTAAAAACCTTTTAAGCGTGGTTACTATTAAACTTACATAAATTAGCGCCTCTTGTAAGGTTGCGTTTGATGTTTGAAAGCCGCGTAAATTATTATAAGACTTACACTCCTTAAAAAGTAATTCAACCTGCCAGCGTAACCTATATAATTTGCCTATTTCAGTCGCTGTAAATTCATCAATAGATAAATTAGTGACTAAAAATGTATATTGTTTTTCTTTTTTTGACCAATACCCAACGACTCTTGTTAGCTTGTTTTTTATGCTAACATTCATATCAATAAGATCATTTTTAGGTAATTCGGGGAGCAATTCACATAACTTTGGGGAATGACTTCCTGTTAATTCCTGTCCATTTTGCTTAAAAGCATTATGTACTCTGACTGCTTTTAACCCCTTAGCTCTTAATACGTAAAATCCTCCTGCTTTATCTAATTCATGAATATAACTACCTGAATAATACCCTCTATCAGCAAGTAACAACTGTCCTTTCAACTCTTTAAATGTTGGAAGTTCTTCACGTTCAGAATAACTGTCTGGTGTTATACCTGCTTTTTCAAAGCAACCTTGCGTTAAATTTAAAGTAGCATGCAATTCAATCGCTGCTGGACACGTATTTGAAAATCGCCCAGGAAAAACATCTTTTAAAGAACGATGAAGCATAATAGAGCTACCGTCCTGAATTAAAATATTCTCAAACTTGAACAAATCTTTTTTCGTGTACTTAAGCGCATCATTTATCCAACAATTAAAAACTCTATTTGTTACCTCTCGCATTAGTTCAGCTAGTTCAGGTTTAACTAACTGGTTATGAAAAGGCTTATACTTAATAGACTGCCCTGTTAGCTGATTATAAACTCTTAATATTTCGGATAAATAGATCGTTTTTTTATCCCCAAGCGCAGCAACAAGACTAACAACCATATGAAATGCGGTAATATTTCTTTCTCTTTTAGTAAATGCTACTTGTTTACCAAGTCGGTTCAGTTTTTTTTCACTTAGGATACTTTTTAACTTATTAATAAAAATGTTAGCATTCATTTGAAGCTCTTTTCTTGATTCTGTGGTTTGTGTGGTAACAACCATTTGATCATGAATTGAGCTTCAACTCAATTTCTTAAGATCTTACCTATGACATGGATGTAGGTAAGGGGCGTGAGCAGGACGCGGAAGCTTTGCTCGATTTTTACTTAGCCCACTAGGTGGCAAACCTCGCGCCGCGATTAAATCGCCCCTAGATTGAACAAATTTCAACCCTGAAAGGCCAACACGCCCATATGAATATAAGAAATGTCGATCTTAACCTTCTCGTTTATTTAAATGTGTTAATAGATGAAAAAAGTGTGTCAAAAGCTGCAAATAAACTTGCTCTTACGCAACCGGCTATGAGTAATGCGCTAAAACGTTTGCGCGATTTATTTGACGACCCGCTACTTGTGCGTGCCGCAGGCTCTATGACGCCAACGGCAAAGGCACTTGCATTAAAGCCTGAAGTTGAGGCCCTATTAAAAATGGCTGAAGCTATTACGCAGCCTAGTGAGCAGTTTAACCCTACAACCGCTGAAGTTACCTTTAGAATAATGGCAAACGACTATATAGAGTCGACCTTAATAGCCCCTTTTATAACGGCGCAGCTTAGTAAAAACCCCGGTATTAATTTTGATGTATTGAGCCCAAGCGACGTAAACCTACAAGACATGGAAAAAGGCACTATAGATTTAGCTATAAACCGCTTTAACGGTCTCCCTCGCTCGTTTCATCAGGCCAGTGTTTGGCGCGATAACTACTGTTGTTTAACGCATCCTAAAAATACATTTTTACAACATTCAGGGTTAGACGACTACTTACAAAAAGAACATATTTGGGTAAACCGTGCAGGCTGGGGACCAGAGGCCGCTGTTACTAATAAATCAGGTAAGCAAAAATTAGGCTGGGTAGACGAAGCGCTTTGGCAACTAGAGCAACCCCGTAAAATACGTGTTTTTACTCGCCACTACATGGTCGCAAGCCTGCTTTGCCAATCAGAGCAACTTATTGCCACCCTACCGCGCAGGCAAGCTAAGTTATTAACTTCTCATACTGATTTAGTAATCAGCCCTGTGCCATTTCAAATAGTGCCTATTGAGGTAAAAATGATATGGAGCCCGCTACTACACCACGCGCCTGCACACCAATGGTTAAGGCGTGAATTATTAGCGTTTGCTAAAACGATTGCAGATAGGTAATTAAGAGCAAACCTTTGATTAGTACTCAAGAGCCTAATGAGAGTGCCTGTGCTATGTACTGAATCATCTTATTTTGAGCTAATAGCTTGGTTAGCATTTTAAATACATTGAGTTAAAAACTACCTAATGAAAAAGCTAGAACTCAAATACAATGTTCGCTGAAGAATTGAATCAAAATAGGTACTGCGTTATTCTTAATTAGTAATATAAAGTCAATAACTTTAGATACTCGTTATCAATAACCTAAGACATATTAAAAAATGGAATTTTATGTACCAATACCTATATTTGAAGTGTTCACTTATAATGAGCAAGGTCACCAAAATTAGCTTTCTTCCTTTCTCTAAAGTTGAAACTGATAATTTAAAAACCCTCTTATTTACTGCACGACTTTTTGTTTATATAGCTCTTGCATACTTTTTGAATGGGTTAGGTACTTTTTTATATGATGTTCATGAAGTTGTTAATTTATACAACTTTGAACAAACTTGGAGCGTAATATTTACAAATATTCATCAGACTCTACTGTTGAAAAAATTATTATGGGAGATGTTATTTAGCGCTGCTATATTAGCGACTGGAGGTATATTGGCTGCAATAGTTTCATTCGAGTTTAAATATGAAAGTAAAAGTGACTAACCTCAAGTCTTTGCTACATTAAAATAAACTTAATCGGATTATAAAAATACCATTAAATAACAACAATTTAAAAACCTTGCTGTGTAAGTGTTATTTAAGAGCCTTTTAAGGAAGATTATTATAAATATTGATTACTCTGCTTATTCACTTAGTGAATTAAACGAAGCAATTGAAAGTATTGACTCACATAAATATCCAGAGAACTACAAACGCCTTAAAGATGAATTAGCTAAACCAAGTCGTACTGAGCCAAAAGCTGCGCAACAAATAGTAATAGCTAAAAAGAACACTAAGAAAACAAGTAAAGCGCTCCTGTGTATTGTTCTAGGTTTGTTTATTCTTTTGCGCAGCTATTTTAATTACGAAAGTGGTGTTATTTATAAGAGATACAATGAGCCGGCAGTGGCATCTTTAGAAAATAACCCGAAAAAGTTTTATTTATTTCTTTTTTTCACAATTAGTGCCGGAGGTTTTATTACGGCATATGGTATTCATGCTTTATTTTCTAAAAAAGAAGACAATGATAAACAAACTTAATAATAAGAATAACGATACTGCAAATAAAATTTTTGCTGTCTTTCAAAAATCCTATGCTATTGAGGCTAAACTGATCGGCGCGCATAACTTCCCTCCTTTAACACGTAATACTGAAGATATTAAAAAATCATAAACAACCTTTTATGGCTACAGCGAAAATGAATGTTTAGTAGCTGTTATTGAAGTAGATACAAACAACGAGTGTTTAGATATTTGTAGTTTAACCGTTGATCCTAGCTATTTTAAAAAAGGTATCGCAAGTAAGCTAATAAATTATGTTCTAGCAATCGGTGATTTATCTCATGCAAGAGTTGAGACTGCAGTTGCTAATACTCCTGCAATAAGTTTATATAAAAAGCATGGTTTCGTGGAATTCAAAAGATGGACTCCTTCACATGGTATTGAAAAACTGGCTATGTCGGTCGTAATTTAAATCAGTATTTCAAAATAGGTAATTTATAAATGGATAGTGCATCAATAATTGCGTGGAGTGTTTTGTTTGGCGGCATAGGTATTGGCTACCTTACTTACGGGCGAAGAAAAAAAGCCGTAGTGCCACTTTGTATTGGTTTGTCATTATTGGTTTTTCCGTACTTTATGACCAGTGTTAGCATGCTGTTGATTGTAGGCGCTATTTTAGTGGCTATTCCCTACTTTATTAAAATTTAACATTGTTATTGCTATTGTGACGGCTAAATAAAATACACGCGAAAAATAAAAAAGCGCCACGGTATTCAACTTTGGGAAAATACCGTGGCGCTTTTGGAAATCGTCGATATAGGAATCTACCTACAGCGTATTATTAGCAAGCTTAGTACCAACTTCATAAAATAATTAAAATTCAATAAAAACAATTAACTAAAATTCCTTCTTTATTCCTCAACTCCTCCCCTTGTTCCAGTTTTGTGCACACTTTCACCGCATTGCACCAAATTAATTAGTATTATTTAGATATGTTTTCTATTTTTTATTTAGTTTTAAAACTTACTATTGATAAAATCAATATCAGTTATTGAAAACAACAATTTTATTAATAATACACTTAGCGCTAGAGTGAAGTTAAGCCAACAAACTAAGAGTAATTATTATGACAACAACTTCTTTCACACGCCAAGACGGATTATTCATCGATGCTAACTTGCATCAGTTCATTGAAGAGCAGTTATGCACTAAGGCTAACACCACTGAAACTTACCAAGCGTTAGCTACTTTAGTTGACGAGTTTGGTTGTAAATGCCGTAAAACAAAGCATCAACCAGATGATGTATTAGAAGTTGATACATTATTAAATGCATACCAACTTAAAAATCATCCACTTTGCCATGTTGATGCACAAACTACGGAAGCCGTTTTAGACGAGTATTGCTGCCAGGTTCCTGCAATTATTGTTGTTGCGTTAATGGATACGCTTAGTGGTACACAGTGCGATGAACCCCAAGCACACGAGATTTACCATCGTGCAGCGCAGTTAACCAACCGCCCTTGTATGCACAGAGTAAAAACTGCCTCAGCAGCTTAATAATGGATGTATTTAAAAGTGCTCGATAACCTTCTTTGCAAAGCCAGTACAAGTTAAGGTTGTTGAGTTATCGCTCTGCTCTTGCGCTAAATCAAAGGTTACTTCACCGCTTTTAAATGTTTGCTCTAACGCATTTTCTATGAGTAATGCGGCTTCGTCCCACCCCATAAATTTAAGCATTAATACCGCACTTAAAATACTACTGCTGGGGTTTGCTTTATTTTGCCCTGCTATACGTTCAAACGTGCCGTGTGTAGGCTCAAAAAATGCGACATCGTTATTTAAATTTGCAGCAGGCATTATGCCAACACCACCAACTTGTGCACTGAGCATATCCGCTAAAAAGTCACCATTTTGATTAGTCGTCACCACTACATCAAATTGCTCTGGATGCATTAAACATTGTTGCAGCATGTTGTCAGCTATGACTTCTTTAATAATTAAGGGCGATTGGTGTGCTCGCTCTATTTGCAACCAACGCCCATTTTCATGTGCAGTGGCATTAAACTCGTTTTGTGCAAGTGCAAACCCCCAACGCTTAAATGCACCATCGGTAAATTTAAGTACATTACCTTTGTGCACTAGCGTTAATGATTCACTATCGTTTTTAAGTGCATAGTTAATTGCAAAGCGCATTAGTCGCTCAGAGCCTTCTTTAGATATATTTTTAATACCAATTCCGCACTCTTGTGAAAACCTTAGGCGGGTTACGCCCATTTCCTCACATAAAAAATCGAGCATTTTTTCGCTTTCTACACTGCCTGCTTGCCACTCAATACCTGAGTACACGTCTTCGCTACTATCACGAAGCACTGTTATGTTTGTTAAAAAAGGGTTTTTTAAAGGAGAAGGGAGTGCACTAAAGCCTTTTATAGTGCGCATATTTACAAACAAATCCATTTCTTGCCTGAGTGCAACATTAAGAGATCGAAAGCCACCACCTAGTGGTGTGGTTAACGGCCCTTTTATGACAATTTTACAGGCACGTACCGCGTTAATTGTTTCTTGTGGAAACCAATCACCGTCGTACAGCTTTGCGGCCTGCTCGCCATTATAAACCTGCATCCAATGAATTTTCCGTGCGCTTTTATAACAATGCTCAATTGCACTATCAACAACATGGCGCATTACCGGCATAACATCTAGACCCACGCCATCGCCATCAATGAAGGCAATTATAGGTTCTAACGGTATTTGCCAGTGTCCTTGTGCATCAATAGTGATATTTTGGCCGTGCTCAGGAACTTGAATATGCTGATACGTCATGGCTAAACCTAACTTAAAATAACGATTAATTGATTAAACCATGCTTAGCTAGGAGTGTCTGTATTTGTACTTTTATAGTTACTATCATTTTAAAAAATAAAGAATTAGGCGTGATTATTTATCCATTTAGTTGGTCTTGTATATTAGAATTTTCGTACCAGTTATTAAATTACAGTGGAGCATTTTAATGAAATTTTTTTTTGTACTGCTACTATTAATCAGCTCTTTTAACGCATTAGCCGTTGAAGTAGCCATACATAACCTTAGCTCGCTCTCAAGTAATGCTCAAAATACGGTGTCTATATGGGTTAATCAAAGTGTTGAAAAAACACAAAATACACTGGGACCTTTAAAACAAACCACATTGCCTATTTATTTAAAACCGCAATACTTTGCTTTTGAGCCTGTACCTTGGGCTACAGTTAAGCGCAATAACCCCGATGGGCTTGAACTACATATAGATCGCTATGCCAGTTTAAATGCATTCACTAAAGATTGGACGCTATACCATGAACTTTCGCATTTATATTTGCCGCTACTTCCCTACTCCGGTTTTTGGCTTAGCGAGGGTTTTGCCAGTTATATGCAAAACGTAATAATGCGTGACAGCGGTATAATTACCCAGCCGCAATTTGTACAACGTTTAAATGCAGGATTTGATCGTGCCCGCCTGCAAACTAAAACTAAAACACAGCCACTTGATAAGCTCTCTGCCGATATGTGGAAACAACGAGCCCAGCAACGTGTTTATTGGACGGGTGCGGCTTTTTTTGCACAGGCCGATTTGGAGCTACAAAAACAAGGTTTATCTGTCGCGGGTATAATAAAACAGTATCAAGTATGCTGCAGGCCTGCTCGCTCAAGTGCTAAAGCCTTTATAAAAGAGTTAGATAAACTCTCTCGTAGTAGCGTTTTTACAACGCTGTATGCAAAATATAATACCCGCACCGATTTTCCTGATATTAGTAAAGAGCAGCTAAACACGCTTTAACGGCTGCTCTGCTTTATATAGTTACTATATTCAACCAGCCCTTGCGCATCAAAATTGGTTGAGTACTCGTTCATAAAACCATGCAAAAAATTGGTTTTATAGCACTTAACATCCGCTTTGGTGCTTAAAGCTTTAATAACTTCATCAACATTAAAGTGACTCTCACTTGCTGGAAATATGAACTCACAGGGTACTTTTGCGCTTAAATTTAAATTATGTCTAATTTGCGACGGATAAAAGCCAATTAACTTTTTAAGGTGTGTATTGCCTGTTAATAACTGTGCCCGCCATGCTGCACTTGCCCCTGCACTAAACGCAATACACGTCGTTTGCAATTTTAAACTCTCAAAGCATTTTTGAAGTTTGTCGGTGTATTTATCATGGCCACACTGCTGTATAAAATTGTTGTAACTATCTTGTTCACTTTCAATAGCTTGAAACTTGTTATTGTAAGGGTCAACAATCACTAAATTTGAACTAATTGCCTGTGATAACTTCCTTAAAGCAGGGGTTAAACCATAAATATCACTCACTATTAGGTAATTCATACTTATCCTTTGGTAACTAAAAATGGGCTTTGTAAGCAGTTGATAAGATTTATTATAAATATTTTTACAAAAATAGCTTGCACACAATTTATATATAAGTTACCTTCCCTCTCTGGTTTAAAGAAACCGCCGCGGTTAACCATTTACCCTGATCCAGTAAGCCCCGCAAAACGTATATTTGAAAGCTAAGTTATTGTACGGCGAGAACCCCTTGAATAATACCGAGATGATTTTTTACTATCATCGCAAAAGTGTCATAAAGATCGTCAACACTGTAATGAAGCTAAACACAACATCGTTAATTTATTAACTGCAATTTGCTATAAAAATATAGCGCAGAATAAATAACAAGAATAAAGTGAGTTTTATTATGTCTTATAAATATAATGGGTCTATGATCCAAATCGCACATCCAGTGCAATCAATTTCAGTAAACAAACATCGTGTAATCTTTAGTGATACACAAGGTTTAAAAAATGCATTGTTTCAAAAAGCGAGTGATGCACGCCAGTTTGTTAAGTGGCTAAAAGCTAACTAAGCAACACATAACTTTAATTGCCCTTTTATTATTGCAATTATTGATAAGATATTATGCCAGCCTCGTTGCTGGCATTTTACTTTTTAGCTCTTTATTGGTTACAATAGTTTTACAATAATAATTACTGGCAGCTGTTGTAATGCTCCGTATATTTTTAACTTTCTTACTTTTTTTCTGTCTGACCTCAATAGGCAATGCTAGAACCATAAACTGGCTAGCGCACGACTTTGCACCCTATTATATTTTAAATGGTCAATATCAACACCAAGGCCGTGACGAAAGCATAATTTCATTACTTGAAAAACAACTTCCTAATATTACCTTTAACCGCATGCTTATCCCTTCAGGTAAAGTAATCCAAGAGCTATCTAATACTTCAAATAATGTTTGTGCGTTATCGCTTTATAAAAATGATTACAGAAAAGAGCATATTTATTTTACAGACGAAAGCTCAACAACGGGCCTCTCGCCTTCAATAGCAATGCACAAAAGGCTCGCCAAAGCGCTAAATATAGCGGAATCAAAAGAAGTATCACTATTAGATTTAATACAAGATAAAAAACTAACTCTTGGGATCTCTATGAGCCGCTCTTATGGCCAAGAGATAGATACATTGATAAACAGTACGCCTAATATAGATTTAGTAATTAGACCCACTCGCGATAGCCTAGCGAGCCTCACATATATGCTTAACCTAAAACGAATTGATATTTTGCTGGGTTACCCAAGCGAGCATTACTATTTAGCTAAATCAATGCACTTTGAAGAAAACTTAACGCAGCGTCCATTAACCGAATCACCCGCGTTAAGTTATGGTTTTATTGGCTGTACTAAAAACGAGCAAGGCGCAGAAGACATTACTATTCTTAATGAGCAGCTTAAAGTTATTAAAAAAACGCAGGCTTATAATGATTTACTCATGCGCTGGTTGCCCGAGCATTTAAGGCCGCTATTACAGTCACGTATTAATAGCGCAAAATAAGCAAATTCGAAGTCGCTTAATTTGAGTTTCTGTTAAGCAAAAAAAACGCCACAGTAAGTGGCGTTTTTATATTTAATAATGGTATTACTGACGAACGCCTTCTATTGATAAAATAATATCAACATGAGTAGATGCAGGTCCTAAGTTGTAATCAATACCGTAATCGGTAAGTTTAAGGCTGGTTTCGCCCTCAAAACCTACGCGGTAGCCGCCCCACGGATCTTTACCTTCGCCCACTTTATCTATTTCAAAGGTAATAGTGTTAGTTACGCCGTGCAGCGTAAACTCACCGGTTACATCAGCCTCTTCGCCGTCTTCATCAAATTTAATACTCGTGCTTTTAAATGTCGCTTTTGGGTATTTATCTACATTTAAAAAATCTTTACCATGTAAATGCTTATCGCGCTCTGCATGGTTAGAGTCAAGGCTTGTGGTATCAATGTTTACCATAATTTTTGACGTATTAGGGTTTTTAGCATCGTAGCTAAATGTGCCGTCAAAAGTATTAAAACGACCATATAACCAGCTGTAACCTAAGTGTTTAATTTTAAAATTAACAGATGCGTGCCCGCCTTTTGTGTCAATAACATAATCAGCTGCATTAGCGGCTGTTGCCGATAACATCATTGCAGCCGAAACGGCTGTGCTTACTAATAATTTTTTCATTTTAATCATCCTTTAATGGTTTGATCATTCTGATTAAGGTTTTATCTTTATCGATAAAGTGATGTTTTAGCGCCCCTAGTGCATGCAATACTGCAAACCCGATTAATGTGCACGCGCCGTAATAATGTACTTTTCCTGCAATATCGGCTTGGTCATCAAAGGCAAAATCAAGCGCTGATACATTAAATAAAGTAAATACTTCTATTGGACGCCCGTCTGCGGTTGATATTAAATACCCTGCAACAACAATAACAGCCAAAATAATATACATAGCAATATGCGCCGTATGCGCTAATTGGTTCATGCCTTTACTCTCACCTAATGGTTTAGGTTGTGTAGATAAAGCACGCCATAAAATTCTAAATAAAAATACGGCCACAAGCGTAATACCAATACTCTTATGTAAATCGAGTGAACCTTTATACCAGCTATCGTAATAAGTAAGCTCAACCATATATAAACCTAAACCAAACAGGCCAAAAATAGTCAGCGCCATGAGCCAATGTAAAATAATGGCGACAAGTCCGTAAGATGAAGGTGTATTTTTAAACATGTGTAAGTTCCTATAATGCTATGACGTTACAATATAGTGCACAGCCGTAAATGAAAATAACATTTACAAACACTTTGCGTGCGTATACGCACAGAACTTTATTATTTAAAGTCAGTTTTGCAAATAGATGATTAAACAGATAGTTTTATAGGGTAGATTGTTCGCTTAAGCTGACATAAATTAAGCTCTCAGGGCTTACTTGCAAACAGGTAACAAGTCCTTCTTTAATAAGCTCAAGCATAGCTATAAAACTAACCACTACACCACTTCGCCCTTCATTTGGGGTAAAAAGCGCATTAAATACCACTGCCGAGTTTGCTTGCGATAGTTGCTGTAATATTTGGCTCATTCTCTCTCGGGTTGAGAGTACTTCAGCAGTAATTTGATGATGCTCAAACGTTTTTGCTCGCGCCATTACATCACTCAGCGCCAGCATTAAGTCTTTAAGTTCAATATCGGGGAGATTTTGACTTGTATCTTCACTTATTGGCATAGCGGCATGCGCTATAAAAATATCACGACCAACACGGGGAATATCGTCGAGGTTTTCGGCGGCTTGTTTAAACAGCTCATACTCTTGCAGGCGTTTAATAAGCTCAGCGCGAGGATCTTCTTCCTCTTCAAGCTCTTCGTGTACAGGTAATAATAAGCGCGACTTAATTTGCGCAAGTAACGCAGCCATTACTAAATATTCGCCAGCAAGTTCGAGTTGAAACTCGGTCATCATTTCTACATAACTTACGTACTGCTCTGTAATACTAAAAATAGAAAGTTCGAGTACATCAAGCTTATGCTTTTTAATTAAATAGAGCAGTAAATCGAGCGGGCCTTCAAAGGTTTCTAATATTATTTCGAGCGCGTCAGGTGGAATGTATAAATCTTCTGGTTTGTCTACAACCGCTTTACCATGCAAAAAAGCCAGTGGCAGCTTTTGCTGCACTGGCTTTTCACTATTTTTTGTATTCGCAGTGCTTTCGCTCACTCGCTATTACTCAAACGGGCTTGTATCACCACAGCCAATACGCAAAATCTTGACTTCATCTTCCGACAAATCGATTACCGTGGTTGCTTGCTCGGCTAAGTGGCCACCGTGAATAATTAAATCAACGTGTTTATCTAATCGCTCTAATATTTCATCAGGATCTGATTCTGTAAACTGCTCACCTGGTAAAATTAAAGAACACGACATTAACGGCTCACCAAGTTCGGCAAGTAACGCACAGGCTATTGGGTGCTCAATTACACGCATGCCAATGGTTTTTTTCTTGTCGTTTAATAAACGTTTAGGGACTTCTTTTGTGCCTTTAAAAATAAAGGTATATGGCCCTGGCGTATTATTTTTAATGAGTCTAAATAGCTGGTTATCTACGCGTGCATAAGTAGATAACTCCGATAAATCACGGCAAACTAGCGTAAAATTATCGTTTTTTTCAATACCACGAATACGCTCTATGCGCTCTTTGGCTTGCTTATTACCAATGTTACAACCGATGGCGTAGCCCGAATCTGTTGGGTAAACAACAACGCCGCCTTGTTTAATAATATCAACGGCTTGACTAATTAGTCTCGGTTGCGGGTTATCAGGATGAATATGAAATAATTGACTCATGTTAATGCCCCTTCTTCTCCTTCCCAAGCTTGCCAAACACCTTGGCAGTCTTTTGGTAGGTATAAATTTTTGCCAAGCTCTAAATAGCTTGTCGGAAAATGAAAATCAGACCCTTGTGAGCAAAGTAGTTCGTACTCACGGCTGAGTTCACCTAAAAATTGACGTTCGCTTGGCGCCTGTTGAGGTTGTGCAACTTCCATTGCGTCCCCTCCTACACTTTTAAATTCTACTAATAATTTGCGTAGCCACTTGTTTGACATTTGATAGCTACTTGGATGCGCTAGTACAGCAACACCACCAGCGGCATGTATGGCCTCAATAGCGGTTTGCATGGTGCACCAGCAACTTGGTACGTAGCCTGTTTTGCCACGCCCTAAGTACTTTTTAAAAACACCCGGGAAATTTTTAGCAACACCGCGCTCAATAAGGGCGCGTGCAAAATGTGCACGCGTTATTTGCGCGTCTTTTGCCAGCTCTTTAGCTTGCTCGTAAATGCCATCAAAGCCATTTTTTGCAAGGCGAACACCAATCTCTAGTGCACGCTCTTCTCGCTTTTGCTGCTGAGCTGATAATAAAGAAGTAAGGTCAATATTATTAATATCAATATTTAAACCTACAATATGAATTTCGAAGCTTTCCCATTTAGTAGACACTTCGGTACCCGTTATTAATGAAAGCGGTAAGTTTTCGGTTTTAATAAATTGCTGCGCAGGCTTAATAGCCGCCACAGTGTCATGATCGGTAATAGCAAACACATCAATATTTTTATCAACAGCGCGATGCAATAATTCTTCAACCGTTAAACGCCCGTCTGAATGAGTGGTATGGCTATGTAAATCATATTTTATCAAAAGAAAACTGCTTAAAATTAAGGGTTACTGGTGTTTATGTAAGTATAACAACTTTTTTGACTAAATTGTTTTAAATAAACACTTGACACAAAAGCATAAGATACGTTTTACTGTAGCCACTTTCAGACACATTAAGAATTAACAATAATGATCAATTCAAACTTAAACACTATTTGGTGGTGGCACTCGTAATTATCGGGTGATGAATTGTCGTGTCTAACAAAAATTCAAAACCCGCAACTATGCGGGTTTTTTTATAACTAAATTTTACGAAACGTATACGTTAAAAATATTTAATAAATTTTGAGGCAGAAAAACATGAATAACGGTCTTACTCTTACACATCGTTGGTGGTGGCGCCTGATATAGCGGGACGGTAATGATCTGTTTGTAATTTAGATATCGTTATTCAAACCCCGCATTGCTAAAGCATTGCGGGGTTTAATTTTTTGAGGGAATGAGGTTTGATTTTTAGTCATATAACTACCACACCAGGCGAAGTAACAAGCATTACGCAAGTACGCGACTATATTAGTAGTCCTCTTGCATTATACGCGGCACTTGATAAGCCTAACTCACTACTGCTTGAATCGGCTGAGATTGATTCTAAAGACAGTGTAAAAAGTTTAATTTTAGTCGACTGTGCCCTACGCATCGTATGCCAAGGTAAAACAGTTACTATTACTGCTCAATCTAATAATGGGCAACAGCTTCTAAGCTACTTGCAGGCAAATGTTAAAAGCTGTGATGCCACTTTAGACGGCGCAACACTTACCCTGTGTTATTTAGACACTAGCGGCGATACTGACGAAGCAAGTAAACTAATTGCAGATAATGCATTTAGCGCCCTTCGTACTTGTATTAATAGTATAAAAAGCACAACTAATAATCCATTTTCGTTATTTTTAGGCGGTGTATTTTCCTACGATATGGTAGCAAACTTTGAGCAGTTAAGTGATGTACCTGATGGCGAAAATACGTGCCCAGATTACGTATTTTATTTAGCCGAAACCTTAGTTGTTATTGACCATCAAAAACAAACAACTGAGCTTATTGGTAATGTATTTAATGGACCAGACGTACACGCTAACTGCTTTGAAGTAGGTAAAGAGTTAGAACGCTTAAATACACTGTGTGATAACGCTTCAGAATTTAGCGCACCAATGCAAAGTGGCGAATGTGAGGTAAGCGTTGATATAGACGATGACACTTATTGTGAGCAAGTGGTTAAGCTTAAAAAGAATATTGTAGATGGTGATATTTTTCAGGTAGTGCCGTCGCGTACATTTTCACTACCTTGTCCTGACGCTTTACATGCTTACAGCCAACTTAAAAAGCAAAACCCAAGTCCGTATATGTTTTATATGCGCGATGAAGACTTTGCTTTATTTGGCGCATCGCCTGAATCAGCACTTAAATACACAGTGCAATCTCAGCAAGTTGAAGTATACCCAATTGCTGGCACTCGCCCACGTGGCAAATTTGCTAATGGGCAAATAAACCCAGACCTAGACAGCCGCATTGAACTTGAACTTAGAAACGATCAAAAAGAGCGCGCCGAGCATTTAATGCTTGTCGATTTAGCCCGTAACGACGTAGCACGTATTAGTGTTGCAGGTACTCGTTTTGCCAAAGAGCTATTAAAAGTAGACCGTTATTCACAGGTAATGCATTTAGTGTCACGCGTTGTTGGCACACTAAAACCCGAGCTTGATGCACTGCATGCTTACCAAGCTTGTATGAACATGGGCACGCTTGTTGGTGCACCAAAGGTTCGTGCTGCTGAGCTTGTTCGTCAAACTGAAGGGAAACGCCGTGGCAGCTATGGCGGCGCTGTAGGTTACTTAACGGGCGATGGCACAATGGATAGCTGTATAGTTATTCGCTCAGCTTTTGTTAAAAACAACATAGCCTACGTGCAAGCTGGTGCCGGTGTAGTGTTTGACTCAGATCCTATTTCAGAAGCAAACGAAACTCGCGCTAAAGCACAAGCGGTTATCACCGCCATAAAATCTACATATAAGGCGGTATAAAATGAGTAAAGCGAATCCTATTAAAATCTATTTTTTAGATAACTTTGACTCATTTACATATAACCTTGTTGATGAGCTAACGATGCTTGGCTGCGAACTGGTTGTTTACAGAAACAACATTAGCGCTGAGGTTATTTTTAACAAAATGCGCCAAGAGCAAGGCCAAGTGCTATTAGTACTCTCGCCTGGTCCTGGCACACCAAGCGATGCGGGCTGTTTAATGGAGCTTATTGAGCTGTCTAAAGGCCACTTCCCAATGCTAGGCATTTGTTTAGGCCAACAAGCATTAACACAAAGTTACGGTGGAGTAATCGGTCACGCGGGTGAAACCGTACATGGCAAGTCTTCAATTATTAATTTAGGTGAGCACACTGTATTTGATGGTATGGGCAATACAATGCCTGTGGCACGTTACCATTCATTAATGGCAACAAAAGTGCCTGATAATATTGAGGTTATTGCCCAGTACGAAGATATCCCTATGGCTATTTATCATCATAGTGACAACGCATTGGGTTACCAGTTTCATCCAGAATCAATACTAACGCCAAACGGCGCAATGCTACTCCAGCAAAGTGTCGCTTACTTAACACGCGCTAAATAAAAGAGGACATTATGAGTACACAACCAGAACAACCCATAAATGTTCAACACGCGATTGAGCAACTAATTACTGGGCAATCATTAAGCTACGCAGACGCCAAAGCACTTTTTGATGAAATAATGCAAGGTAATATGAGTGAAATTGAGCTAACCGCCCTACTTATAAGCCTTAAAATTAAAGGCGAAGTAAGCGACGAAATTGCAGGCGCTGCAGCCTCTATGCGCGAAAACGCCGTTGCTTTTACTACCAGCAGTACGCAACTTGCCGATAGCTGTGGCACTGGTGGCGATGGCTCAAACACAATTAATATAAGTACAACGGCTGCAATTGTTGCCGCTGCTGCCGGTATTAACATGGTAAAACATGGTAATCGCAGTGTATCGAGTAATTCAGGCTCAGCCGATTTACTCAAAGCCCTGGGCATTAATATAGATATGAGCCCAGAGCAAGCAGCAAAATGTCTTGAGCAAACCAATTTTACCTTTTTGTTTGCACCGCACTATCACAGTGGCGTACGCCATGCGATGGGCGTACGAACATCGCTTAAAACACGCACTATTTTCAATATTTTAGGTCCGCTTGCTAACCCTGCTGCACCTGAAGTGCAATTACTCGGCGTCTATAACGAAGCGTTGTGTATGCCAATGGCACAAACACTTAAAACCCTTGGCACAAAGCGCGCTATGATTGTTCACGGCTCGGGCACTGACGAAATAGCCCTACACGGCCCAACAACGGTAGTTGAGCTAAATAATGGCGAGATTACGCAGTACACACTAAACCCAAGCGACTTTGACCTTGCAAACTATTCACTTGAACAACTCGCTGGTGAAGGCCCACAATACAACGCAAATGCTAGCCTCGCCATCTTGCAAGGCAAAGGCACAGGTGCACACAATGCCGCCATTGTGGTTAACGTAGCTGCATTGTTATACCTAACAGGTAAAGCACAATCTTTAAAAGAAGGTGCGCAGCAAGTAAACACATTATTAAGTTCAGGCAAGGCCATGAACACATTAAATGCAATTATTGAGGTAAGTCATGGCTAACGTATTAGACAAAATTGTTGCTGATAAAGAATTAGAACTGATTGAGCGTAAAGCCGCGCGCCCGCTTGAAAGCTTTAAGCACCTTGCAGTGCCTACCAGCCGTAGCTTTTATAAAGCGCTTGCAGCGCCTGGCACACAGTTTATTTTAGAGTGTAAAAAAGCATCTCCATCAAAAGGGCTTATTCGTGAGCCATTTGATTTAACCGAAATCACCTCGGTTTATAAAAAATACGCCACCTGCATGAGCGTGTTAACTGATGCTAAATATTTTCAAGGCAGTTTTGATTACCTCGAATTTGTGCGCAGCCAAGTAGAGCAACCGCTTATCTGTAAAGATTTTTTTATAGATGAGTACCAAGTGTATATGGCGCGTATTTATGGCGGTGATGCTATATTACTGATGCTTTCGGTACTTGATGACGAAAGCTACAAAGCTCTACATGCGGTTGCCGATTCTCTGAATATGTCGGTATTAACCGAAGTAAGCAACGAAGAAGAAGTACACCGCGCACTTGCGCTTGATGCACAAATTATTGGTATTAATAACCGCGATTTACGCGATTTAAGCACCGATTTAGCCACTACCGAAAAGCTACGCAAACTTATCCCAGCAGATAAAGTGGTTATTTCGGAATCGGGTATTTACACCCATCAAGACGTAAAACGTTTAGCTCCATTATGTGATGGCTTTCTAATTGGCAGCTCGCTTATGAGCGAGCGCGATTTAGAGCAAGCATGTCGCCGTGTTATTTTAGGCGACAATAAAGTATGTGGTTTAACACGTAGCCAAGATGCACAAGCCGCTTATAAAAATGGTGCTGTTTACGGTGGTTTAATTTTTCACCCTAAATCGCCGCGTTATGTTGATTTAGATTGCGCAAGAGAGCTAAGCCAAAGTGCTCCGCTTAATTTTGTGGGTGTATTTGTCGATGCCCCAATTGAGCAAGTTGCTCAATACGCAAGTGTGTTAAAATTAGCGGCAGTTCAATTACATGGACAAGAAAGTGACGATTACATTGCTGCGCTGCGTACACAACTTCCAACTAATTGTGAAATTTGGAAAGCCCAAGCAATTAAAGATGCATTACCAACACCTGTAAAAGGCGTTGACCGACACCTTTACGATACACACAGCGACACGCAAGCTGGCGGTACAGGTAAAGCATTTGATTGGTCGGTGCTTAGCGGCGCAACTACACCGTTTATGCTCGCTGGAGGCTTAAATCCAGACAATATTAAAGATGCGCTTTTTCAAGGTGCCTTAGGCCTTGACTTAAACTCAGGCGTTGAAGAATCTGCGGGTAAAAAGTGCCCTAACAAATTACATAATGCTTTTACAAGCATCAGAAATTATTGAGGTTAAAATGCAAAATCCAGCTTATTTTGGCGAGTTTGGCGGTATGTTTGTACCCGAGTTACTTGTCCCTGCGCTTAAGCAGTTAGAAAACGAATTTAACAAAGCACAAAAAGACCCTGAGTTTCAGGCAGAGCTAAGTAAATTATTAAACGAGTATGCGGGTCGCCCTACCCCACTTACTTTAACGCGTAATTTAGTTAAAAACCCAAAAGTAAAACTGTACCTAAAGCGTGAAGATTTACTACATGGTGGCGCACATAAAACCAACCAAGTACTTGGTCAGGCGTTACTTACTAAGCGTATGGGTAAAAAACAAGTTATTGCTGAAACAGGTGCCGGTCAACACGGTGTTGCAACAGCGCTTGCATGTGCACTACTGGGTTTAAAATGTCGTATTTATATGGGCGCAAAAGACGTTGAACGTCAGCAACCTAACGTATTTAGAATGAAGTTAATGGGTGCAGAGGTTATTCCGGTAACAGCGGGTTCTGGCACATTAAAAGATGCCGTAAACGAAGCGCTGCGTGACTGGTCAGCAAATTACCAAGACGCGCACTACCTACTAGGTACAGCTGCGGGTCCTCACCCATTCCCAACAATTGTACGCGAGTATCAAAAAATTATTGGTGAAGAAGCTAAACAACAAGTACTTAAAGCAGAAGGTCGTTTACCTGACGCTGTTATTGCCTGTGTTGGTGGTGGTTCAAACGCAATTGGTATGTTTACCGACTTTATTGACGAGCCAGGCGTTAAATTAATTGGTGTTGAGCCTGCTGGTAAAGGTCTTGATACAAATGAGCACGGTGCAACAATTTGTAAAGGCACAAAAGGCATATTGCACGGTACTTATACGTACATTATGCAAAATGATGATGGCCAAATTGAAGAGTCTTACTCTGTATCAGCGGGTCTTGATTACCCAGCAGTTGGTCCTCAGCATGCATTTTTACACGAAACTGGTCGCGCTCAATACGTGGGTATTACCGATACAGAAGCGCTTGATGCGTTTCAGTCGCTTGCTAAAAACGAAGGGATTATTCCGGCACTTGAATCAAGCCATGCGCTAGCTTATGCGCTTAAGTACGCAGAGGAGCTAACCGAGGAAAGTGTTATAGTGATTAATTTAAGTGGTCGTGGCGATAAAGATTTAGCACACGTTCACAATGTACTAACTGAAAGAGGTCAGCTATGAGCCAAGTAAAAACGGATCGTTACGGCAAAATGTTTGCAGCGCTTAACGAGCAAAAACAAGGTGCGTTTGTACCATTTGTAACGATTGGCGACCCAGGTAAAGAGCAAAGTATTGCGATTATTAAAAGTCTAATTGACGGCGGAGCAGATGCGCTTGAGCTTGGTATTCCGTTTTCTGACCCAATTGCAGATGGTCCAGTAATTCAAAAAGCTAATATTCGCGCCCTCGATGTGCACATTAACACACAAGATTGCTTTGATATTATTAAAGAAATACGTGAGTATAACGCCGATATTCCAATTGGCTTATTATTGTATTCAAACCTTGTGTTTAAACGTGGTATTGAAGCATTTTATAAAGATGCAAAAGCAGTAGGCGTAGACTCAATTTTAGTGGCTGATGTGCCTTTACATGAATCTAAAATGTTTAGAAAGTCAGCAATGGATAACGGTGTAGACCCAATTTTTATTGCAACACCAAATGCCGATGACGACACACTTCGCCAGTGTGCCTCTTACGGTCGTGGTTATACGTATTTACTATCGCGCGCAGGTGTTACCGGTACAGATACTAAAGCACAAATGCCAGCGGGTAATATTGTCACTAAATTAAAAGAATACCATGCAGCCCCTGCTCTTTTAGGGTTTGGTATTTCAACACCAGATGATGTAAAAGCCGCACTTAACGCAGGCGCAGCAGGTGCTATTTCAGGCTCTGCAGTGGTTAAAATTATTGAAGCTAACCTTAATGATTTACCAACAATGACCGCGCAACTAAAAGCATTTGTAGCCGATATGAAAGCAGCTACATCGCTATAATCTAACTAGGGCGTGTTTTATACGCATTAAAAAAAGGGCATTTTAAATGCCCTTTTTTGTTTTTAAAATCAAACGCTGTATCAATATCCAAACGTTTTAAAAAGAAAATTAGTGAGCTTGGTGTTTACCCTCTAAGATCTCTTCAATAAATTTAGCATTAAATGCTTCTAAATCTGCTGGGCTTCGGCTTGTTACTAAACCTTTATCTACACATACTTCTTGGTCAACCCAATTAGCACCTGCATTAATTAAATCGCTTTTAATACTAGGAAAAGAAGTTATAGTACGATCGCGCAATTTATTAATTTCAGCTAACAACCACGGCGCATGGCAAATAGCAGCAACAGGCTTGTTTTTTTCTGCGCCAAAAAAGCCATCAATAAAGGCTTTAGCATCTTTATCTTGGCGTAAGCTGTCTGGGTTAAATAAGCCACCTGGAAGCATAAGCGCGTCGTAATCAGCAGGGTCTGCGTTTGTAACTAGTTTATCTACTGTTACTTTATCGCCCCACTTATCTTCATCCCAGCCCGTAATTTGGCCTTCTTTAATTGATACTATTTCGATGTTTGCACCGGCATCAAGTAATGCGCTGCGTGGAGATAAAAGCTCACTTTGCTCAAACCCATCAGTGGCTAAAATTGCAATTTTTTTGCCTTGTAAACGCGTGCTTGTTTGTAATGTACTCATTGAGATCTCCTTATTTGATACCAACCTGCATAAATCTTTGAGCAATTTAACGAATTAAATCGCACTATAACGTCGTTAAAAACCTTTCATTTAGAACAACTAAATACGAAAAATTTTTGCCTAGTTCTAGCGTAATTTTCTTAACGTTCAATAGACCCCATATATCAGCAGACTGGTATTGTTTAAAAATATGTTCGAAACACACAGTTAAACAGCATAATGCATGCCGAAATCAAGCTATTGAAAATTAAAGAATAAATTGGAGTAGAGTTTGTGGTGCTATGTAAATTATTTAGAGATTATGAATAATGTACATAAGTGCGAATCTATTTCCAACTCATGTAATTTAACGCCACTAAACGCGAGGAATAAAACCTCACCTACAACATATAGCTGTAGGTGCGAATTTACTTCGCGCTCATGTAACTTATCTATCAATACGGGGTATAAAACCTTAAATAAATTTAAAGAAGATCTTTTAACGCTTTAGCCGGTTTAAAAACCGCTTTGTTTGCGCCTTCTATTTCAATTGCAGCCCCTGTTTGCGGGTTACGCCCAGTACGCGCTGGATAGTAACTTAGTGCAAACGTACCAAAGCCATTAATTTGAACTTGATCGCCCTCAGAAAGCGATTTAGTAATCACTTTTTGCAAGCTTGAAAGTGCCGCTTGAGCATCTTTTTTTGTTAATTCACTTTTGTGTGCAATGGCAGCAACGAGTTCTGCTTTATTCATTTTAGGCTCCTAAATACACGCCAAATCAGTGTTGGTTAAGCGTGGGAATATGATGATATAAAAAATACCAAACCAAATTGGCAATAAAGCCACGCAGGCTAAGGGTTACAGGGCAACAAGTCAACCTTGTAGTTGCTAAGCTTTATGTGGTAAAAAGCCTTTGACTCTTTTTTGTATAATTTAGGTAAGCTATGCACGCATTAATTGAATACATCCCACTCATACTGTTTTTTGCAGTGTTTAAACTCGTCGATATTTATTGGGCTACCGGTTTATTAATGGCCACTACGCTCATTCAAGTTGCTTATAGCTACTTTAAACATGGAACTGTGCCTACTCGTCAGTGGATATTTTTTGGCATTGCTGCCGTCTTTGGTACGTTAACGCTGGTACTTCATGATGAGCAATACATAAAATGGAAAGCAACACTCATATACGCAGGTTTAAGCTTAACGTTACTTGTTAGCCGTTATGTACTTAAGAAAAATCTCGTTAAAAAAGCGCTTAGCTCAATCCTCGAAAATGCTAATGATACAAAACAAGCCATTGTAGTCCCAGAACCATTATGGGATAAGCTTAACCTAATGTGGGTTGCTATAACTGCTGGCATCGCAGCACTAAACATTTATATTGCATATAATTTCTCGCTCGACTTTTGGGTTAATTTTAAAGTGTTTGGTTTAATGGGTATTACCTTTGTGAGTATTTTTGCCACTATTATTGCCTTGTACAAATACCTCCCTAGTGAAGAAGAACCTGCAAAATAATTTTATAGATCACTTTGTAGATTACTAATCTCGTCATAAAAATGTCGTCTTAGCTTGATAACTTATTAAAAAAACAAGTTGAGACGACCTTGAACGCCAATCAATATCGCTGGTTTGAATTTACCCTCATTTTTGTATTGCTGCCCTTGTTGGGTTTTGGATTACGCGAGTATTTAGCTAACTGGCTTATTCCTGCGCTTATTATTTTAATGAGCGTGTGTTGTATGTTGCTACTGGGCGATCCGCATTTTAAACGTTTTAGGCTTACAAGCCTTGGGCAATTTTCTGCTGTTAAAAAACGTGTGTTTAGCTTCTTTTTTTTAGGTGCACTGTTCTCAGGTATGTTTTACGGGATTATTCATCAGGGCAACTGGTTTACCCTTCCCCGTAACTCGTTTAATGATTGGCTTTTACTGTTGCTACTCTACCCAATACTGTCGGTTATTCCTCAAGAATTAATATTCAGAACGTATTTTTTTCATCGTTATAAACGCATCATGCCCAAAAAAGCAGTGCGTATTGTAGTTAGTGCGAGTGTATTTGCGTTGGCGCATATTGTGTATGCAAATTGGATTGCAGTAGGTTTAGCATTTTTAGGTGGCTTACTGTTTTCCTATACCTACGCACAAAGCCGCTCAACCGTCGTGTGTGTTATTGAGCATAGTTTATGGGGGATATGGATGTTTACACTCGGGATCGGCAGCTACCTTGATTCAGGCGCATTTAACTAATATAACAAGCATTAAAAATCCGATACTAGAAAACTAATATCGGATTTTGAATATTTCTAAAACCACTTAACTAATGGTTAAAATAACGATTCAAACTCACCATTTGGAAATAAAACACCAGGAATACCACGTACTGCAGTAACATCAGCTAGTTTAGTATCACCAAAATATAAACCGCCACTGTAATTACGGCCCTTTTGCTTTACATCTAACCAACGTCCATTTTCGCCTTTCGCTATTAGATTAATGTTGCCACTAACATCACGAATACGTAAATCTAACGCACGGTTTTTTATGCTAACAAATATATCTGTAGAGGTAAGTTCTGATAAGTTTTCAACATCGCCCACGTAAGCAAACTTAAAATCGCTTGCACCACTCAACGGAAAATCTAATTCAAAAGTAAATGCTAAATCGTCATTATCTTCACCAATAAAAGGCGAAGCCTCTACTGCAGTGATATGAAATGCAGTGTTTTGAATGTCACTTACGTAATCACCATTAAAATCAAAAGTAGATAACGTCGTAGACTCTTCACCTAATGAATTAACAAAGCGATTTAAGTTTAGTGATAAGTCACCTTCAAGTTTACCAGCGGCTTTATTGATAATTACATTGGTAGTTACCTGTGTAATACCTGTGTCGGCTTCTGGATTTAATTCACTTTGAGCATCTATACCATCAAACTGAATTAGCAACTCACTTACATCTACACTTAATACCGTAGCACCATTTGTGACTGTTGCGCTCATTACACCTTCAATTTTATTACCTAATACACCACTTACTCTAAATGTTGGAATTGATAAATCAATTGTTATAGGTAAATCATCATATGTGCCAGTTATAGCCCAAGTATAAGGTGATTGGCTGTAATCAATATCTAAGTCACGAAGTTTATATTGTCCTGATGGTGTAGAGCCATCAGCTAGTGGTGAATAATTTGTAATAACTTCGTTTAAAGCATTAGTAAGTGCATCAAATGTTCTTTGTGTGTCTTCATCAAACGCACTTTCAAGCTCAGCAAATTTTACGTCTAATTCATCTGAATAGCTTTTTTCTTGAAGTCTTGCTGCACCTATAATATTTCGTGTATCAACAAGTAACTCTCTTGAATCTAAGCTTTGAACTTCTGTTGAGCGAGCCTGCCAATTTGTAAATGTAGTTACACTTGCAATCGTTTGCTTAACTTGACCAGCTACATTTTGCAGCAAAGCATTACCTTGGTCGCTAAATAAGTTATCTGTAACATACTGCGCTGCTAAATCGCTATAATCTTGCCATGCTTGTTGGTCAGTCTCTAAGTTAGTAAATGCATTAAAAGCACTTTCAACACTAAACGAACTATCAGCAACACCAGCTAAAATTGCCGCGTAAGTAAATGCATTAGTAACCATTTCTGCTTCAACACTTGCATTTAAATTGCTGTGCGTTAAATGATAAAAAGGCGTGGCTGATAAACTAGCTTGCGTAGCACTAAAGCCTTCATCTGTAATTGCTTTACTCAATGGCGATAAATAAACCGTATTTACACCCGGTGCACTAAATGCATCTGCTTTGTAATTAAGAGTAACGGCTGTCAATTCTTGGTAATCTATTAAACGGTTTGCGTTTAAGTCATTTACATCACCACGAACTGTTCTGCCACAACCTGTAAAGCGAGGACAAGGTAGAGCAGTATCACTCGGTATAAACTCAAAACTATTAAAAGTAAGTGGAGTTACACTTACACTCGCAGTATTGATGTTTTCAACTTCAATTGATTCTTGCACCACCCCGTCGCTATCTAAAACATTAAGCGTGCCCTGTGGTGATTGCCAATTAGATACATAAAAACTCACAGAAGAAGATGTAGCAATCTCACTCACTGCAACAGACTCTGAACTGTCACTGTCTGATGAAGAGCCACAACCTACCAATGCAATAGCTACCCCTAAGGGTATAATTTGTTTTAACATCTTCATTCCTTAAAACTTAATGTTCACGTACCAATTCACATTAGCATAATAGGCTTTATCTAAATCTAGGCTATCAGTTTGTAAATTAAGACCAAAATACTCGTTTTCTATACCAACTAAAAATGCTTCACTTTTTGTTTCGTAGCCCGCCTGTACTTTCCAATGATCCCAAAAGTGTATACGGCCTTTTAATTGGCTGAACGTGTCTTTGTCGTAACGTTTTAAAGTTAACTGAGTCGAAAATCGGTCGTTTATTCTGTAATCGGCAAATGCTTGTAGTCGCATTTCCATTTCTAAATCATGAGATACCGTATTTCCAAATGCAGATGTTTTTAATGAAACTGTTGGCTGAGTAATAATATCGCCGTTGTCATCTTCGCTAAATGGAATTTCAGTAGTTTGACCCTTTACAGAGCCGCTGTCTTCGTACTCTGTTTTATAGAGTAAATCTTTTACGCTAAAACCAACTTGAAGCTCATCATTTACTTGCCAATCAGCAAAAATATCTAGGCTATAGCCAAGCCCTTCAGGTTTTTGTGAAGGTGAAAACTTTTTAAATAATATGTCTTTTGAAAAGTTGTAATCAACAGTTACAGCGCCTTCAACTTCATCACTATAAATTTCACCATTTACAGTGGCATCTTGATAGTGCGAGCTGGCAAAAGCAGAAAGTTTAGGTGTTATTGTTAATGCATTTTTATCTAAAAATTTAAAATCATAAGATACAAATACACCATTAGACGTTGCTTGTTTAGCATCAAGGTAATATGTATAAAATCTATCTTCAAACTCTAGATCATTTTTTTCGGTATGAGTATATTTGGCTGTATCAGGATCAAAGTTAAGAACATAGTCGTAACGACTTTGTAAACCTACCTTAAAATTACCGTAGCCAACACCTACTTCAAATATATTATAGGTGAATGCACTGTCACCCGATTTTAATGGAGCATCAAAATCATCTACAAAGGCTTGTACTGGTTGTGCTTCTGTATAAATTTCTGCGTCAAAGTGGGTAAAAATTTGAAATTGGTTATCTGCGGAAGCAAGAGGAGAAATAAAAGCTGTTGAAAATCCTAACAAGAGAATTTTTTTTTTCATAATTTAATCGCTTTCTATAAAAAAAGGGAAAAGCGCTGCTTTCCCCTTTTATAGTTTAAATATTACTTAGATGAATCAATTAAATCAACATCAGTGTAATCAACTACGTCACCATCAATGTAAGTAATTGAAAGACCGTTTGTTGTTTTAGCTGCAGTACCAAAAGACATCATCATCTCATTGTACATAGCCATAACGTCACCAGTGTAACCTGCACTTTCATTACCAGTAATAGACAACGTGTAACCCATTGCATTATTTACTGTAATATCTAAAGCACTTGCTTCTTCCATGTCGCTGTCAAGGTATGTAGTCATTACTTTAAAGTCTACATCACCAGAAACACCCTCTAATGTAATAGAGCCTGAATCTGTTGCATCATCAGCTGTAATACTTAACATACCAGTGAAGCCAGAATCACCATCCATGATTTCAACATGGTTAGCCGTTTCAGTCATTATGATTTCTGCATCATCTACATTGTCAGCAGTTACTGCGCCATCAAAAGTAAATACTAAACATGAATCGATTTGAGTAGCATCAATTGTACCGGCTGCAAAATCAACACAATCTGTAAGTGCTTGTGTTTGTGTAGCAGCAGTAACAAGCTCAACAGATACGTCATTCTCACCTTTTAATGTAGCGCCCCAAGCAACAACAAGCTTGTCGCCTTCATAAGAAGCCGCTGCATTAATCATCTCACCTGTAGTCGCATTGCTAAGCATTAGCGTAAGATCATCTAAGCTGTAAGCATAGTCCCAATCAGCATTGCGAGTTGATGTGCCTGTACCTGAGTTATTACCCATTTCAGCTAATTCATCAATTACGTCTGCAAGAATATCTGCTGCATCAGCAACTGCATCAGCACCAGTGCCTGTAAGCACAGTCATAGTCGATAATGACTCTGATGTAGCTTTAACAAAAGTTAGTACTTCAAGTTTTGCAACTGCAGTTTCAGCAGCAAGCTGTAGATTATAAGCTGTTACAAATTGCTCGCTAGCTAGTTCACCTTGAGCTACAGCAGCTGTTTGCATAGCTGTAAGCGCATCAATCATTGCTTGTGCGCCTTCGCCTTCAAGTTCTAGGTAGGCATTAGCAGCAACAAGTGCTTGCTCAATAGCAATTTTAAGTGCATCAACAGCAGCAGCAAAATCAGACGCAGCAGTAACGGCAGTCATTGCAAGCTCTTTTGCTTCAGCAGCGTTTGCAGCAGTATCTACCATTGCATTTTCTGCGTTAGCAAGTGCGCTAGTAGAAGCCGCTTCAGCTGTGTCTGCTACTGATTTTTTCTCATCAGCAACGTCTGCAGTGTCTTCAGCAACTAGTTTTGCAGCAGCAAGAGCCACATCAAACTCTGTAATCGCTGCTTCAGCTTCAGCTACTAGTGCAGCTAGTGCCGCGTCGTATGCAGCGGTGTCAGTTACAGCAACAGATGCATCTGTTTGCAACGACGTTGCAGAATCAAGAACTTGTTGGTAATCAGAGCTTTGAGTAACTAACGCTTTTGCAGCAGTTACATAGCCTTGTGATTTAACAAAAATAGAGTCTGCTTTAGCTGTTAAATCAGCCGTAGTAGCTTCATTTTTCAGTAATGTAACAGCGCTTACAAATGCAGCTGCGTTATCAGCTGTAAGAGCATCGCCACCCATTGCTTGAACATCTGCAAGTGAGCTTTGAGCTGTTTCAATGCTCATTTCTAATGCAGTAAGTGCAGTTTGAGAAGCTGTAACTTCTACTGTTAAAGCAGCTGCTAGAGCTGTATAAAAATCATCTCCAACTGTACATTCTGCACCAGTACAACCAATTACTTCTAGTGCTTTTTTAACTTTTACTGCAGCGGCTGCAAGGCTCGCATCAGTTGCAGCACCATTTTTAACAGCTTTATCTTTAGCAGCTTTTGCTTTTTTAGCAACATCAGCTGAGTTAGCAGCAAATGCAACTATCTCACCAGCAGTAGGAGCTGGAATTTTTGCTGCGAAAGCGGCTTCTAATGCAGTTTTAATGTCATCTTCAGTACCAGTAGCAATGGCAACAAAAACATTTGCAGTATTTGTAATAGCTGTTTGTAACATTGTCGCTATTGCTGCAATGCTAGCATCAGCATTACCTTTAAACTGGCCTGATTTAATACCAGCTTTAATGCTGCTCATTACATCACCAATTGAAGGTAAACCTTGAATTGAAGATGAAAGCTGTGCAATTGCTAAAATACCGTCAGTAAGTTCTTCTTCGCCATCAACATCACTTAAATCTACAGCGCCGCCGTTAGATAAATCACCAATAATAGCTGAAAGTAAAAGTGCAGCGTCTTGACCCATTACTTGTACAACAGTATCTAAGCTTGCTTTAGCAATTGCGTCTTCATCTACACTTGAACCTGAGTCAAGAAGAAGAGCCGCCACTAACGATGTTAAGAAAGTAACATTAGCTTTATAAGAAGCTTCTACATTAGCATCGCCTGCAGAACCACTTACTCCAGATGTATCTGCTTCAACAGCTGGAACAAATTTAACAACTGAAAGCTCTAGGTCAGTTTTGTACCATTCGCCAAA
This sequence comes from Pseudoalteromonas sp. RB2-MNA-CIBAN-0110, assembly GCF_040309305.1. Lineage (NCBI taxonomy): Bacteria > Pseudomonadati > Pseudomonadota > Gammaproteobacteria > Alteromonadales > Pseudoalteromonadaceae > Pseudoalteromonas > Pseudoalteromonas sp. RB2-MNA-CIBAN-0110. The sequence goes on from NZ_JBEOOQ010000003.1 coordinate 235,579, forward strand.
CTCAATCGCAGTATCGCCATCATTTACGTCATCTTCTTCTGGCGCTACATCGTAATCGCCACAACCTACGTAAGCATCACAACGTAAAAAGCTATCATCGCCTTCTGCAGACGTTTTAACAGTAATGTAAACTGGTCCAGTAAAGTCATCATCTAAGTAGATGCTGTAACGGCCGCTTTCATCAGTTAATACTTCAGGGTTAGCAGCAATTTTACTTGCTTCTACTGCAGCATCAGCAGCACTTTGTGATAGTGCTTCTTCAGAAAAAGACTCTGCTTCTGCTGAAGCAGCTGAGCGAAACGCAACAGGAACGCTTTGACCAGATGCATCTAAAGTCATTACAGTTACTACTGCACTTTTCATTGAACCTTTAACTGCTTTACCAGTTACTTCAATGTTGAACTGTGCATCACCTGTTGCAGTAAAAGATTCTACAGGTGTAACAGGAATGTTTCTGTCATTGTCCGAACCACATGCTGTTAAGCCTAATGTAAGTGCAACTGAAGCTGCAATAGGTGTAAATTTGATCGTACGCTTTACCATTTATTTCTCCTTGATAGCCTGGAATGAGTATCAGAAATTAGTTTAGTTGATAGTGGCTTGTGTAAGCTTTTATGTTTAAAAAGCATTAAAAAAGTACACAATCATAACCTTTGTTACCAGAACATTAAAAATACCATTAAGCTATATAGTTATGCTACATATTTATACGTTTTATAGAAGTATTTATCTTTATTCTATGAGCTACTTCTTTATCAGCATCTCTATTATTCAATAACCTATAGACACTCATAAAGAACCAGCACATATTGATACAATATATTCACTTTATTAAATGAATATTACATACAATCTAGTTTGTTAATTATATTCTTCAAGTAAATGCGATGGATGAGAGCTAAAAAAGAGGATAATTCGAAAAATTAATGAAAAAGGATTGTTTATAATGAATGTTAGTAGGTTTTACTTTAGCTAAGCAAACGTTTATAAAACTTGTTTACTTACCTAAAGTAAATGTTTAGTAATTACTGAGGGACTCTTACAACCCCTTCCATTAATACCCGTGCACTTCGGCTCATACTTGCTTTGGTAACTAGCCAGTTGCCTGCATTATTTTTAGCTTCAGCACCTACTTTTAGCGTACCTGACGGGTGACCAAAGTTAACTTCACTCAATACACCGCCACCTGCGGCTATATTAACGAGTGTGCCTTCAATCGCGGCAGCAGTGCCAATAGCAACCGCAGCTGTGCCCATCATGGCATGATGCAGCTTACCCATCGACATAGCGCGCACGAGTAAGTTAATATTTGCAGCCTCAATAAGCTTACCGCTAGACGCTGTATAATCTAAAGGCGCTGCAACAAACGCAACTTTAGGCGTATGTTGGCGAGCTTGCGCTTCACTAATGTTAGTGATTAAACCCATTTTAACAGCGCCATAAGCACGAATGGTTTCAAGCTTTTCAAGCGCTGCAACATCGTTATTTATATCGTCTTGCAGCTCTGTGCCGGTATAACCAATATCAGTGGCGTTAATAAATATGGTAGGAATACCTGCATTTATCATTGTTGCTTTTAAAGTACCAACACCCGGTACTTCTAAATCATCAACTACATTACCAGTTGGAAATAACGCGCCATCGCCATCAGCGGGGTCAATAAATTCAAGTTTTACTTCAGCTGCTGCAAATGTAACGCCATCGAGCTCAAAGTCGCCGGTTTCTTGTACTTCGCCATTTGTCATGGGGACATGCACTAATATGCTTTTTTTAATATTAGCCTGCCACACACGCACGATAGCAACACCGTTATCGGGTACTCTGCTTTTATCGACCAAACCATTACTAATGGCAAAAGCACCCACTGCTGAGGTTAAGTTGCCGCAGTTACCGCTCCAATCTACAAAAGGTTTATCTATCGCCACTTGACCAAATAAATAATCTACATCGTGGTCAGTTTGCTCACTTTTACTTAAAATTACAGTTTTACTGGTACTTGATGTAGCACCACCCATGCCATCCGTTTGCTTAGCATACGGATCGGGGCTGCCAATAACACGCAGTAATAAATTATCCCGCGCCTCGCCTGCTACTTGAGCAGGCTTTGGCAAATCAGTTAAATTAAAAAACACACCTTTACTGGTGCCGCCACGCATATAGGTTGCAGGCACTTTAATTTGCGGTTTAAACATAATGCTTGCCCTTATGCAGATTGTGCTGCTTCTAAAAAGTCTTGTGCAAAGCGTTGTAACACACCACCAGCCGCGTAAATAGAAAGCTCTTCTTGGGTATCGATACGGCACTTCATAGGCACAGTGAGTACTTCACCGTCTTTACGAGTAATACTTAAATTAACGGTGGCACCTGGTTTTAAATCGCCTGCTACATCGTACGTTTCGCTGCCATCCAGCTGTAGAGTTTTACGCGTTGTGCCTGCTTTAAACTCAAGCGGTAAAACACCCATACCAATTAGGTTAGTGCGGTGAATACGCTCAAAGCCCTCAGCTGCTATTACTTCAACGCCTGCAAGTCTTACGCCTTTTGCAGCCCAATCGCGCGACGAACCTTGGCCGTAATCGGCACCGGCTACAATAATAAGCGGTTGTTTACGCTCCATGTAGGCTTCGATTGCTTCCCACATACGGGTATTAGTGCCTTGTGGTTCTAAGCGTGCGTAAGAACCTTGTTTAACGTTGCCGTTTTCATCCAGTACCATTTCATTAAGTAGTTTTGGATTGGCAAAGGTTGCGCGCTGCGCTGTTAAATGATCGCCCCGGTGCGTTGCGTACGAGTTGTAGTCTTCCTCTGGGACGTTCATTTTGGTCAGGTATTCGCCAGCAGCGCTGCTTGCCATAATTGCGTTTGATGGCGATAAATGATCCGTTGTAATGTTATCGCCAAGTACAGCAAGCGCACGCATACCGGTCATTGTGCGCTCACCCGCAAGTGCACCTTCCCAATAAGGAGGGCGACGAATGTACGTACTTTCTGGGCGCCAGTAGTAAAGTGGGTCGTTATCTTCACCGTAATCTACGGTTAAATTAAACATTGGCTCGTACACTTTTCTAAATTGCTCTGGCTTAACGCTTTGCTTAATTACTGCATCAATCTCTTCGTCAGACGGCCATAAATCTTTAAGCGTAATATCGTTGCCTTCTTGATCTTGCCCTAGTATCCCTTTTTCAATATCAAAGCGAATAGTACCTGCAATGGCGTACGCAACAACTAAAGGAGGTGACGCTAAAAATGCTTGCTTAGCATAAGGGTGAATTCGTCCATCAAAGTTACGATTGCCCGAAAGCACCGCTGTAGTGTATAAATCGCGATCGATTACTTCTTTTTGAATAACAGGGTCAAGCGCCCCGCTCATACCATTACAGGTAGTACACGCAAAACCAACAATGCCAAAGCCAAGTTGCTCAAGCTCTGTTAGTAGGTTTGCATCTTCAAGGTATGATTGCACTGCTTTTGAGCCTGGTGCTAATGAGGTTTTAACCCAAGGTTTGCGCATTAAACCCTTAGCATTTGCGTTACGGGCAAGGAGTGCAGCGGCAATTACATTGCGTGGATTACTAGTATTAGTACAGCTAGTAATCGCGGCAATAATACATGCGCCGTCTGGCATTAAGCCTTCTTCATTTTCAACAACACCCGAAATACCTTCTTTAGCTAAATCGCTTGTCGATACGCGGCGGTGTGGATTAGATGGACCCGCAATATTGCGCCCCACGCTTGATAAATCAAACTTAAGCACACGCTCATATTTTGCGGTTTTTAAGCTATCGCTCCAAAGGCCTGCTGTTTTTGCGTAGTTTTCTACAAGGGCAATTTGTTCTTCTTCACGGCCTGTTAAACGCAAGTAATCTATTGTTTTATCATCGATATAAAACATGGCTGCAGTTGCGCCAAATTCAGGCGTCATGTTCGAAATGGTTGCTCTGTCGCCAAGAGTAAGTGCGTCGGCACCTTCACCGTAAAACTCTAAATAAGTAGAAACAACACGTTGCTCACGTAAAAATTCAGTAATAGCCAACACAATATCGGTTGCGGTAATACCGGGTTGGCGCTTACCTGTTAGCTCAACACCGACAATATCAGGTAGGCGAATATAAGAAGCACGACCAAGCATCACGCTTTCAGCTTCAAGCCCACCTACGCCCACAGCAATAACGCCCAGCGCATCAACATGTGGCGTGTGGCTGTCGGTACCTACTAGTGTATCTGGGAATGCAATGCCATCTCGGTTTTGAATAACCGGCGACATTTTTTCAAGGTTAATTTGATGCATAATGCCGTTACCCGGTGGAATAACGTCAATATTTTTAAAGGCAGTTTTTGTCCAGTTGATAAAGTGAAAACGGTCATCATTGCGTCTGTCTTCAATGGCGCGGTTTTTTTTAAATGCGTCAGGATCAAAACCGGCATGCTCTACCGCTAACGAATGATCCACTATTAACTGCGTGGGTACCACAGGATTCACTTTTGCCGGATCGCCGCCTTTGGCTGCAATTGCATCACGCAAACCTGCTAAATCAACAAGCGCTGTTTGCCCTAAAATATCGTGACATACTACCCGCGCCGGATACCACGGAAAATCTAAATCTTGCTTGCGCTCAATTAGCTGATTAAGTGCATCGGTTAACATGGCAGGGTCGCATCGGCGTACTAGGTTTTCGGCAAATACACGCGATGTATAAGGTAGTGTGGCGTATGCACCTGGCTTAATTGCATCTACGGCTTCTTGCGTATCGTAGTAGTCTACATTTGAGCCCGGTAAAAGTTTACGGTATTGGGTATTATTAATTATGGTCATGGTAAGGGTTCGCTAATTTGGTGACGGTGTTTGCTCACAGCTAGCGTGTTTAATAAAAAGTTTGAGAAAAACTGCTCGCTAGTGGCTATGTGCAATAAAAAAGTGAGCACATGCGTGCTCACCCATTTTTAACGTGACTCTATTGGTGTGTAACTGCGTGCGTCAGGCCCTGTGTAATCGGCACTTGGGCGAATAATACGGTTGTTAGCGCGTTGCTCTTTTACATGCGCAGTCCAACCAGTAACGCGGCTCATTACAAATATTGGCGTAAATAATTTAGTCGGAATATCCATAAAGTGATAAGCAGATGCATGGAAAAAATCGGCGTTACAAAACAGTTTTTTCTCGCGCCACATAATCTCCTCACAACGAACAGACACAGGGTAAAGCACGGTATCGCCCACCTCTGCCGCTAGTTTTTCAGACCATTTTTTAATAATTACATTGCGAGGATCAGACTCGCGATAAATCGCGTGACCAAAGCCCATAATTTTGTCTTTACGCTCAAGCATGCCCATTACTTCTTGCTCAGCATGTTCAGCACTTGTAAAACCTTGAATCATATCCATAGCTGCTTCGTTAGCACCACCATGTAATGGACCACGCAGCGTGCCAATCGCACCTGTTACGCAAGAGTGAATATCAGATAAAGTTGAAGCACATACACGGCCTGTAAAGGTAGAGGCATTAAACTCGTGCTCTGCGTATAAAATTAGCGATACATTCATCACTTGTGCAAATAACTCGCTAGGTGCTTTATCGTGTAATAGCGTTAAAAAGTGTGCACCTACAGAGTCGTCATCTGTTTGTGTTTCAATGCTTACGCCATCGTGTGTAAAGCGGTACCAGTAGCAAATAATACTTGGGAACACAGCTACCATACGGTCGATTGCATCATTGGCTTGGCTAAAATCAAGCTCTGTTTCAAGGTTACCCAACATTGAGCAGCCTGTGCGCATTACATCCATTGGATGCGCGTCTTTAGGAATATTTTCGAGCACGGTTTTAAGCGCATCGGGTAAGCCGCGTAAGCTTTTTAACTTTGCTTTATACTCAGCCAATTCGCTAGTGGTTGGTAACTCACCACGAGAAAGCAAAAATGAGACTTCTTCAAACTGCGCTTTTTCGGCCAGTTCGCTAATATCGTAACCACAATACGTTAAACCAGAACCACTTTGCCCTACAGTACACAATGCTGTTTGACCAGCCACTTGTCCGCGTAAACCCGCGCCGCCTAATGCTTTATCTACCATGATCTTCTCCTATCTTAAATTTGTGTGTGATTTTATTATTTGTCAGATTTTGATGAAAAAAGGGTGTCGAGTGTGTTCTCGTACGTGTGGTAATCTAAAAAGTCGTAAAGCTCAGAACGCGTTTGCATATTTTCGATTTGGCTTTGTTGTGAGCCTTCATTTAAAATTGCTGAATACACGTTTAATGCTGCTTTGTTCATGGCTCTAAATGCACTTAGTGGGTAAAGCACCATTTCAACGCCTACATCGCTTAACTGCTCTTTTGTGTAAATAGGTGTTTGGCCAAACTCAGTAATGTTTGCCAAAATTGGAACGTTAATCGCTTTTGCAAATGCTTGGTAATCAGCAAGGTCGTGTACGGCTTCTGCAAAAATAGCGTCAGCACCGGCTTCAACACAGGCAGCTGCACGGTCTATCGCGGCGTTTAAACCTTCTTTTTGAAATGCATCGGTACGCGCCATAATATAAAAATCGCTATCGGTTTTTGCATCAACCGCCGCTTTAATGCGGTCAACCATTTCACCTTGGCTTACAATTTCTTTATTAGGGCGATGACCACAGCGCTTTTGCGCTACTTGGTCTTCTATATGAAAACCCGCCGCACCGGCTTTAGTCATTTCTTTTACTGTGCGTGCAATGTTAAACGCCCCACCCCAACCGGTATCGGCATCAACAAGTAGTGGTAAATCGCTAGCACCTGTAATACGGCGAATATCTTCAAGCACGTTATCAAGGCTCGTCATACCCAAATCAGGCATACCAAACGAGGCGTTTGCAACACCGGCACCTGAGAGGTAAATAGCTTGGTGACCCATTTTTTCAGCCATCATCGCTGTGTAGGCGTTAATAGTACCTACTACTTGTAACGGGCGGTTATTGGCAATAGCGTGTTTAAATTTTAATCCTGCTGACATTACTTTCTCCTCACTTTGAACGGTTGCTACGTGGAGTAACTTATAGTTTTAATCTGTAATTATGACTGTTTAACTGCTCTTGCTAGCTTTTAACAGCTTATGCTTTCTGCTTAGCTAATAAATCAAATTTGGTTTGAATATTTGCTTGCGATGCGCTGATGTGGCGCTTCATAAGCATTTCGGCCAGTTCGCCGTCGTGGTTTTCAATGGCGTTAATAATAGCTAAATGCTCATCAAACGCTTTTGATACACGCGGCCCCACCATGCCCATTTGTACACGGTACATGCGTATTAATTGATAGAGATCATTACACAGTAAATGAATTAAATGCGCGTTTTTACTGCCTTGAATAATACGGTAATGAAAATCTAAATCGCCGGCTTCTTGATAATAAGATTCGCCTTCTTTAACACGTTGTGTTTGTAGGTGCTGATTAAGTAATTGCTTTAAGCCTTTTACTTCTTCGGGTTCCATATTGTCGGCAGCAAGCCTGCATGCTAAACCTTCAAGCGAGCTGCGAACTTGATAAACTTCAATCAAACGCTCAGCGGTAAGGGCAACTACGCGACAACCTACGTTAGCTTTACGCTCAACAAGGTAGCAACTTTCTAAGCGATTTAACGCCTCTCTAAGCGTTGCACGGCTTACACCATAACGTTTAGCAAGCTCAGGCTCTGATATTTTACTGCCTTGAACTATACTGCCTTCAACAATCTCACGGCGCATATCTACAAATACTTGATCTGATGCGGTAGTTATAGGCGCTTCGTTTAAAAATGTGTGTGTCATAAGTTATTTTTTAGATTGTCGACAATTCATGTGGTCACTATGGGCTTATTAAAAAAATATGTCAACCCTTAAACCTATCAAAACGACTAAAAAACACACTCATTGTCGACACTATTAACCTAACGTCACATAGAAATGGTTTTATAATGGATTAAAACACTGAAGTGTCGACAGCGTAATAAATCAGATGTAACGCTTTTTAACGCTGAAAACACCTCGCATAAATGCTATTATCGCGCTTTATTTTTATAGTATGAGCTAACGCGTGAACGCCAACACTTTTATTCCTGAGCACTTTATTGATGACGTAAAAACCTATTTACCAGCGCATCTAAACTTAGATGACTTTTTAAATGCGTGTCGCAGACCACTCAGAAAATCTATCCGCGTTAATACTTTAAAAATTAGCATTGAAGAATTTGTAAAACGTGCCACTGAAAAAAATTGGCTGCTAACCCCAATCCCATGGTGCAGTGAAGGCTTTTGGTTAGAGCGCCCAAACGATGAAGAGCAAAACCTAGCCCTTGGTAATACCGACTTACATCTAAGCGGGGCTATGTACGTGCAAGAAGCAAGTTCAATGCTGCCCCCTATCGCATTAAAGCAAAGTATTAAACTCGCAGACTCTCAAAATAACACCGTGCTTGATATGGCATCAGCACCGGGTTCTAAAACATCACAACTTGCAGCACTTATGGATAACCAAGGCGTGCTTGTTGCAAATGAGCTATCGTCATCTCGTTTAAAGGTACTCAGCGCAACACTCAAACGTATGGGAGTAGGTAACTGTGCGCTCTCGCATTTTGATGGCGTTATATTTGGCAACTACATGTTTGAATGCTTTGATAGCATATTGCTAGACGCGCCATGCTCTGGCGAAGGCACAGTACGTAAAGACGCCGACGCACTTAAAAATTGGTCAATAGAATCAAACATTCAAATAGCCCAAGTACAAAAAGACTTAATTAAGAGCGCTTTTTATGCATTAAAGCCAGGTGGCACATTAGTGTATTCAACCTGCACACTTACCCCGCTCGAAAACCAACAAGTGTGTGATTATTTACTGAGTGAGTTTGGTGACTATATTGCGCCTGAGTCACTCAGTGATTTATTTGAAGGTGCAAGCAAAGCCACCACAAGTGAAGGCTATTTACATGTATGGCCGCAAACATTCGATAGCGAAGGCTTTTTTATCGCTAAATTTAAAAAACACGCGAGTTGCGATAACCCAAATCAAACTGTTAAAAAAGGTGCATTCCCGTTTAACGAGTTTGATAAAAAACAAAGCGTCGCGTTCATGCAATCACTTAAAAAACACTTTGGGATAACCACCTTGCCAGGCAATTTAATGCAACGCGACAAAGAGCTGTGGTTATTTCCACAAGGGTTTGAAGCTGTGCAAAATAAAATTAAGTACGCACGTTTAGGTATTCAAATTGGCATCATCCATAAAAACGGCGTAAGGCTAACCCACGAGTTTGCTACTGTGTTTGGCAACGAGTGCAAAACGAATATTTACGCGTTAAATAACGAGCAAGCAAATGATTATTTTCAAGGTAAAGATATACGCTTAGCTGAGGCAACTCAAACAATAGGTGAAGTAGTATTAACGCTGTGTGGTTGCCCTATTGGGCTGGGGAAATGGCAAAAAAATAAGATTAAAAATTCACTACCACGCGATCTAGTACAAAACACACAGTTAATAAGCTGGAGTTAAACTAAAGTACAAATTACACATAATTAATCTAATCCTTTGTTATCAAATGTAACCAGGTGGCAAAATTAGTTATGCTTTATTGAGTACCTTTACTATAGTTTTAAGTACTTTCTTCTTCTCCCTAACGAACCAGAAAGTTTTTAGTTAACGCTAGGCTCAATTTAGAGTCACTTTATAGCCCAGAGGTTTTTATAAGCCTTTGGGCGTTTTTATTTGCAGTTTCTTCTATAGACAGTACTATTTCTTACTTTTTCAAACGCCTTACCAAGAGTGCTCATCTACAATTGACTTGTAGATGAGCAACTTACTGTTCTTCTAAATCAAACTCAGTTAAATGCCCTTCACCATGTATGAGTTGATAGCGGGCTAAATTTCCTTGCTCTAGTGTTATTAAACTAATAGCTGAGTCGCTTACTAAGTATTTTTGCCCTTCACCTTTAGTTTGGTGTTTATCTACTTCCATATGCCAGCGTTTAGTAATAACAATTGTGCGCCTTGGTTATTATTACCGCGCTGAGTGTTTTGCCAGTGACTTGCGGACACTAAGCTGTCTTTTGCTGGATGATGTGCATTACGGCACGAGCCATGCAAAATATCACTGAGTTTATTGGGGATTACAAATGCAGGCGTTGTTTGATTGCTATAGCACCAAGGGGATAAATCCATTGCTGTATCGTCAATTACAAGCTTATAGCTTAATAAGCTATCGACAGGGAGTTTGTTGTCTATTAGCTTTATAATGACGAAATGCAGGTATAAATGTTCGCCTAAAGAAACAGTGTGTTGATCGCTATAACATTCATGATTTATAAGTGTAATTTGGCAATTTGCAGGCTTGGAGGTAGCAAACTGAATGCAGACTCCAGTTTGATCTGCACGGCGCACCATTGGCCCCATTAGTAAAATAGGAAGGTTTGCCGTGTGAGTAATCATGTATTTAGCCTTTAGCTGCTAATTTAAATAAAGAATAAAAGTTCTCGGTAGTCGCTTTAGCAAGTTCATTAAAGCTAATGCCTTTAAGTTCGCTAATGTAATAAGCAACATCTTCTACGTATGCCGGCTGATTAGTTTGCCCACGGTACGGTACCGGCGCTAAATAAGGCGAGTCGGTTTCTATTAGTAATCTATCTAGCGGTATTTGCTTTACTACTTCTTTTAGTTCAATAGCATTTTTAAAGGTAACAATGCCCGAAATAGAAATATAAAAGCCCATGTCTATGGCTTTTTTAGCCATACCCCAATCTTCGGTAAAGCAATGTAATACACCACCGCAGTTCTCGGCTTTGTGCTCACGCATTAAATTAATGGTGTCGGCGCGGGCATCACGAGTATGAATAATTAACGGTTTTTGTAATTCGTTAGCCACTTCAATATGCCCAACAAAGCTGGCTTGCTGCACTGCGTGAGTATCTTTTGAATAGTAGTAATCAAGACCCGTTTCACCAATAGCGACGACTTTTTCGTGTGAGGCTAAGTCGATTAGTTGCTGTTTATTAAGGGCGTCTTTTTGATCAAGTGGATGTACACCGCATGAGGCTGATACATCGTCGTAATGCTTAATTTTATCAAGCATGCTTGGAAACTGATCAAGCGTTACGCTTACACATAAAAAGTGCTCTATTTGCTTTGCACGCGCTTTATCAAGAACTTGGTCAAGGTTTAAGTCTAGTTTATCAAAATCAAGACGATCTAAATGGCAATGAGAATCTACAATCACTATAAGGCCTGTATTATGTTCAGGGTTTAAATTTGTTCGTTTAATTTATTATGTTAATAATTAAAAGAACCCAATATAGGGCGGCGTTAATCTCAATGAAAAACCGACCCTATAACTACATGGTATATGTTTGATCGCCTGAGTTTAACATAGTCCCAAGTAGCTTTTCGATTTTAGCGTTTAGGTTTGTTTTATCGTCTAAAAAGCTAATACCAATACCTGGAGGGTTAGAGCTTTGTGCCCCTTGTGGCGTGATCCACGACACTTTACCTGTTACTACATCATCTTCTAAGGCATCGGGCAAGGTAACTCTAAGCGCTAATGAATGCCCTGCTTCGTAACGCATATTAGTACGTACAAATAAGCCACCTTTTTTTAAGTAAGGCATATAACAACGGTATAACTCGTCTAAATCGTCTATGTCTACTAGTAGTTCTTGCATGATTAATCCTTTTAAGAATTTCGCAATGTGTATGCTAATCGTGATACAGCAAGCGGTAAATTAAGGCCAAGTACTTGTGTGTTATTTTGTAAAAACTCGCCTAATGCATTTTGCGCACTTTGATAAGCGTCAAAACTCATGCCTTGCAGTAATTGCTGCTTTAATTGCACGCTTAAAAATAAAGTAAATATGCGAACAAGTTCAGGCTGTTTATTTATTATATCGACTAACGCTTTGAAATTATGGCTTTGTTTAAACTCAGTTGCAAACTTATAAAGTGTATCAATATTTTTTAGCTGGTCTTGCTGTTGCCAATGCTTTACTTGCAGCGGTTGGTTATAAAAAAGTGCTAGCCAACTATAGTTAGGTATATCTAATGTTTCTAGCCATTGCTGAGCAAGTGCTGTATTTGTTATTTTTACGTCACTTTTAGCGCATCGACTTAAAATAGTTGCAGGGAGCTGTGCTGGTTGACTTGTAGTTAGTATTAAAAAGCGGCTATTAGTTGGCTCTTCAAGTGTTTTTAATAATGCGTTAGCTGCTGCTGTGGTCATTTTTTCGCAATTTTCGATTATCGCGACTTTATTACCATTTTGCGCTGCTGAGTGATTCATAAAATCACTAATGCCGCGTATATCATCTACGCCTATGCTTTGCCCATCAACTTGCGTTAAACGCTTGTCGGGATGAGTACCCGCAAGAGTAAGTAAACAGCTTTTACAATGCCCGCAAGGTTTTAGCATACTGTTTTGCGCAGCTACCTGCTTAGCTATATTTTGGCATAACAAAGCATTACCAAGCTCATCACTTAACTCAAATTTACCTACGCCAACAGGCCCACAAAATAATTGCGCATGATGAAAACGCTCTGCGCGATAACTTTGCGCTAAACGTGCTTGAGTATCATGTAGCCACGGCAATGGCATATTATTTTAGGCCTTCAAAAAATGAATGCAGTACATTGGTTATATCGCGATGTACTTTATCAATACTTTGGTTTGCATCAACCGTTTTAATTGTATTGTCGTCATTAGCAAGTTCAACATAACGCATACGTGTACGCTGAAAAAACTCAATAGCTTCTTGTTCAATACGGTCAAGCTCACCACGCCCTTTTGCACGTTCAAGGCCTATCACTGGATCAATATCAAGGTAAATAGTTAAATCAGGCTTTAAGCCCTTTAATACCATTGACGAAAGTGAAGCTAATGTATTTGAGCTAATACCACGCCCACCACCTTGATACGCCTGAGACGATAAATCATGACGATCGGCAAGTACCCATTGGCCTTTATCAAGCGCTGGGGTAATAACATTGTGCATTAGCTGCGAGCGAGCTGCGTACATAATAAGCAACTCGGTTTCAAAGGCAATTTCTTCTTCATGCTCTGCTTTTACAAGCGTACGAAGCGATTCAGCAAGCGGTGTGCCGCCAGGTTCGCGGACGTTAATGAAGTCTATTTTTTGTTTGTTTAAAAAGTCTTGGCATAACGAAATAGCGGTTGATTTACCCGCGCCTTCTAGCCCTTCTATTACTATAAATTTTGATTTCATAAAAATTAATTCTTTTTATTTAATATATACGTTTTAACTGCCGCGTTATGCTGCTTTAACGTGGTTGAAAACTGGTGACTACCATCGCCTTTTGATACAAAGTAAACGTATTCACTTTGTGGCGGATTAACTGCAGCTAAAATAGCGGCTTTTGATGGCATTGCAATCGGTGTTGGTGGTAAACCATTAATACGATACGTATTGTAAGGCGTATAATCGCGTAAATCTTTGCGTTTAATATCGCCATCAAAATCAGCGCCTAATCCGTATATTACGGTTGGATCGGTCTGTAGGCGCATATTGGTGTTTAATCGATTAACAAACGCTGATGCAATTAACGGACGCTCGCTGGCAAGGCCTGTTTCTTTTTCAATAATTGAAGCCATTATAAGTGCTTCGTATGCTGTTTTGTAGGGCAGATTAACAGCGCGCTGCTGCCAAGCGTCATCTAACGTTTGCTGCATTTTTTGCGCTGCACGTTTTAAAACACTGCTTGCAGTATCGTTATTATGATAATGGTAAGTGTCGGGGAATAACCAACCTTCTAAGTGCGTATTATTACCCAGTATTTGTGTACTTAGTTCGTCAGTTTTTAAATCGTTTTGTAAATTATCAGCTTTTTTAATAGCACTTAGTACTTCACGTAAGTTTTGCCCTTCAATTATGGTAAAACTAAAACTAATTTGCTGGCCTTGGTTAATTTTTTTTACGTTATTAATAACGCTATCGGCTGTTAGCTCGTAAAGTCCCGCTTTTAAGTCGGTGAGTGTGGGATCTAATTTGGCAATTACTTGATAACGCCAGCAGCCTTCCACCCAGTTATTAGCTTGCCACTGCTGACATAACTTATTAAAGCCAGTGCCATGCTTAACTTCAAATTGTGTGTTTTGCGCTACTTTTAGCGGGCTATTTATTGTTGCTTGTAATTGCTGGTAACCAATAGCAGTGGTTATAACAGCTAAAAAAAGTACCGATAAAATAACTTTTAACACTCAGCCTCCTTGGCTAATAATTTAGTTAGTAATGCGTGGCTGTCGTCTGTATTAAATACCTGTTGCTCAATACGTTTAACAGGTACTGCTCCCATTAAGCTATTACACACAAATACGGCGTCTGCTTGGGTTAAATCTTCTACTTTCACGCGTTTAAATTCAACAGGCAATTTATCACATAACGATTGTAGATAAACGCCCTTTATTCCGCACTCATCAAGCAATGGCGTAAACACACACTTATTTTTAATCGCAAAAATATTAGCTGCTGAAGCTTCAATTACATTGTTATTGTAATCGAGCACTAACACATCGTCACAGTTTTGCGTTTGCATCGCTTTTTTAATTAGCACTTGTTCAAGTCGATTTAATGTTTTAAGGCCCGCTAAATAAGGCTGTGCCGCTAATTTAATCGGGCTTATTTCGAGATTTACACCCTTTTTAACAAGCGCTTCGTAATTACTAGGGTAGTCCAACACGCTCAATAAAATAGTGACATTACACTCACTTGGCAGCCCATAACCACGTCCGCCTTCGCCTCGCGTTACAAGTATTTTAAGCACGTTTAGTGGTGCAGCGTTTATATGCAAAGCAATTTGATTTTCAAGGCTATTAAAGTCTAACTCAGGAAAACCCAAACGCTGTGCGCATTCAATCAAACGCGCTTTATGATGAGCCCAATACTGTACTTGCCTATCAACAACCTTAGCGGTTGTAAAAAAGCCATCACCGTAATTTAAGCCCCTGTCACGCGTGCTTAAAGTGCTGTTTTGATCTACTGCTATTATTGTTTGCATTTTGTTTGGCATATAAAAAAAGCCCAGTTAAACAACTGAGCTCTTATAATTTGATTCGTTGTTAAAAAAGATTATACCTTTTTAAATAGCAACGAGCCATTAGTACCACCAAAACCGAACGAGTTACACAGTGCAAAGTCTAACTTTGCATCACGTGCAGTGTGAGCAATATAATCTAAGTCACACCCTTCGTCTGGGTTATCAAGGTTGATAGTTGGCGACACTTTTTGATCTGTCAGTGATAAAATCGAAATAATCGATTCAACTGAACCTGCAGCACCTAACAAGTGACCCATCATCGATTTAGACGAGCCTACCATTACATCTTTAGCTGCATTACCAAAAATAGACTTAACAGCGGCAGTTTCTGCTTTATCGCCTGCATTTGTAGATGTACCGTGTGCGTTAATGTAACCAATTTGCTCAGCGTTTACTTGCGCATCGTTTAGTGCGTTTTGCATTGCAAGTGCAGCACCCGCACCATCTTCTGGTGGTGATGTCATGTGATACGCGTCGCCGCTCATACCAAAGCCTACTAGCTCAGCATAAATTTTAGCGCCACGCGCTTTAGCATGTTCGTACTCTTCAACTACAACAACACCCGCACCATCAGAAAGCACAAAGCCATCGCGGTCTTTATCCCAAGGGCGAGAAGCCGCTTGTGGATCGTCGTTACGTGTTGAAAGTGCACGCGCAGCATTAAAGCCACCCATACCAATTGGGGTACACGCTTTTTCTGCACCGCCAGCAACCATTGCATCTGCATCACCGTAGGCAATCATGCGCGCAGCATGGCCAATATTATGCAAACCAGTAGTACAGGCAGTTACAATTGAAATATTTGGACCACGAAGTCCATGCATCATTGATAAATGACCTGAGATCATATTAATAATGGTAGACGGCACATAAAATGGCGATAACTTGCGCGGACCACTATTTAATAGCTTAATGTGGTTTTCTTCAATTAACGTAAGCCCACCAATACCTGAACCTACAGCTACACCAATGCGTGCTGCGTTTTGCTCAGTGATTTCAAGGCCTGAATCTTTAAAGGCTTGAACACCCGCTGCAATGCCGTACTGAATAAACAAGTCCATTTTTTTAGTATCTTTCGCTGACATGTATGCAGTTGCATCAAAATCATTTATTAAACCAGCGAATTTAGTACCAAATTTTGATGTATCAAAGTGCGTTATTGTTTGAATGCCACTTTTACCATCTAATAAGCCTTGCCAGGTTGATTGAACATCATTACCTAGCGGCGTCAACATTCCTAAGCCAGTTACGACGACTCGACGTTTAGCCACGGTTTGCCTCCAATAAGGGATATTTTACAAGGGGATGATCATACCCAAGCTACCTCAAAGTGCTAGTCCCAAAATAGATTAAAAACGCATAACACAATCAAAATTAATTTTTAGCTAAAATTGAGCATAGAGATTTAAGTTTTGAATCACGAACTTTGAGGTGGTTTGGATATAAAAAATTAAAGGCAGCGGATGCTGCCTTTAACGTGCGATTAATTACTCAGCGTGTGCTGTAACGTAATCGATAGCAGTTTGTACTGTAGTGATCTTCTCAGCTTCTTCATCTGGGATCTCAGTATCAAACTCTTCTTCAAGAGCCATTACTAGTTCAACAGTATCAAGAGAATCTGCACCTAGGTCATCTACGAAAGAAGATTCATTTTTAACTTCTTCTTCTTTAACACCTAGTTGTTCAATGATAATTTTCTTTACGCGTTCTTGGATATCGCTCATTCTTCTTTCCTTTATTAAAAACGCCAATGCGTTATTTTCAGATTGCGGCGTAGTTTACGCCGCATAATTCTCTGATTCAATGATTTGACCATAAATAATTGTCTGGTCAAACCTCTGAGTGTGTGTTTTGTCTTTTATCGCTTATTTTCGCAGCGATTTCAAGTATGTTTAAAGCAAGTTCACAAATAATTCAATGTTTTTGAGGTAACTTACTTAACTTTATCAAGTAGCAATCTAGGTACAATGGCGATTAAACCATGTACATCGCGCCATTTACATGCAAAGTTTCGCCTGATACATACGCAGCCGCGTCAGATGCTAAATAACATACTGCAGCAGCAATTTCGTCTGGTTGGCCTAAACGCCCTGCTGGAACATTTGCAAGTGTTGCTGCTTTTTGCTCATCAGTTAAATTATCAGTCATGTCTGTTTGAATAAAACCAGGTGCGATTACGTTAACTGTAATACCGCGTGATGCAACTTCGCGCGCAAGTGACTTAGAAAAACCAATTACACCCGCTTTAGCCGCTGCATAATTAGCTTGACCTGCATTACCCATAGTACCCACTACTGAGCCAATGTTAATAATACGGCCTTTCTTTTTCTTCATCATTGGACGAAGTACCGCTTTAGATAAACGGAAAACTGAGCTTAAATTAGTGTCAATAATATCGTCCCACTCAGTTTCTTTCATACGCATTAATAAGTTATCGCGTGTAATACCTGCGTTATTTACAAGTACGTCAATATCGCCTAAATCAGCTTTTATTGCAGCAAGTGTTGCTTCAATAGATGCAGGATCGGTTACGTTTAATGCATAACCTTTACCATTGTCACCTAAGTATTCACTGATTTTAGCAGCGCCTGACTCACTTGTCGCAGTACCTGCAACTTTTGCACCTTGTGCAACTAATGTTGTTGCAATTGCTTTACCAATACCACGGCTGGCGCCAGTAATTAGGACAATTTTGCCCTCTAATGAAAATAAATTAGACATTTTATATACTCTTATTTAGCTGCATCAATTGAAGCGGCGTCGTTTACTGAGCCACAGATCATTGCTTTATCAATTCGTTTAGCAAGTCCTGTTAATACTTTACCAGGACCAAATTCGTAGCTTTGTGTTACATCTTGCACAACCAAGGCTTGTACTGTTTCTGTCCAGCGAACTGGGCTGTAAAGCTGGCGTACTAGTGCGTCTTTAATTGCATCAGCTGACGTTTCAGCTTTTACATCAACATTATTAATTACATCACACTTAGGTGTATTAAATGTTAAAGCGGCTAAGTCTGCTGCTAGCTTGTCAGCTGCTGGCTTCATTAACTCACAATGTGAAGGTACGCTAACAGAAAGTGGTAATGCACGTTTAGCACCGGCATCTTTACATGCTTGCGATGCTCTATCTACTGCCGCTTTATGGCCTGCGATAACAACTTGACCAGGAGAGTTGTAGTTAACTGGAGATACAACCTCACCTTGCGCTGAGGCAGCACAAGCCGCTTTAATTTCTTCATCGCCTAAGCCAATAATAGCAGCCATTGAACCTACGCCTGCTGGCACGGCTTCTTGCATGTATAAACCACGGTTTTCAACAAGCTTTACGGCTTCGCTCAAGCTTAATACATCGCTACATACTAACGCTGAGTATTCACCTAAGCTGTGACCCGCCATAACAACGTCTGCATCAGGGTTAGCTGCTAACCAATCACGGTAAATAGCAACACTTGCAGTTAGTAATGCAGGTTGTGTGCGGTGGGTTTGATTTAATTTTTCTTCTGGGCCATTAATAACTAGCTCTGCTAAGTCGTAACCCAGTGCATTTGACGCTTCTGTAAATGTTGCTTTAACAATGTCAGAACTCTCTAGTAGTTCTTTTAACATACCAACGCTTTGCGAGCCTTGACCTGGGAATAGAAGTGCAATTTTTTGTGCCATACTTTGCTCTTTTTAATTAAACAAATAAATAATGAAATACACGGCACATCAATTATTGATTAACCGCCGTGTCTTTAGAATGTGTTTTTTCGAAAATAGCGGCTATTTTATCAGGAAGTTGACGTTCAACCTCTTTTACCGCTTCATCAATTGCTGCTTGAAATGCTTTAGCTGACGCATTTCCATGACTTTTAACGACAATACCGCGCAATCCTACCAGAGAAGCACCGTTATACTGGTCGGGGTTCACCCTTTTATAGAGTTTTTTTATTATTGGGCGCAATATAAACGCCATACATTTATATAAAAGGTGCTTTTCGAGTGCGGTTGTAAACTTATTCATAATAAGCTTGGCAATGCCTTCACATGTTTTAAGTGCCACGTTACCCACAAATCCTTCGCATACAATTACATCAGCCTTACCCGAAAAAATATCACTTCCTTCGCTGTAACCAATATAATTAATATGTGGGCTTTGCTGCATTAATTGTGCAGCTTGTTTAATATCGTCGTGGCCTTTAATGTCCTCAGCGCCAATATTTAATAAACTAACGCGAGGATTATCCAAACCAAGTGCTTGTCCAGCAACAATAGAGCCCATAATGCCAAACTGATACAACATTTGCGCATCACAATGCACATTAGCACCTAAGTCAAGTAAATATACTGGGTTTTTAAGCTCTGTAGGAACAGATGAAATGAGTGCGGCACGTTTAACACCTGGCAGCATTTTTAATACATAGTGAGCCATAAAAAATAGAGCGCCGGTATTACCTGAGCTAACACATGCTTGAGCCTCGCCCGATTTAACTAAATCTAGGGCAACACGCATGGATGAATCTTTTTTTGAACGCACAGCAATTGCTGGTTCACAGGCATTAGTGACTATTTCACTACAGTGACGAATTATGAGTCTAGGATGAGGTAGAGAATCGAGGGATTCGAGTTCTTTAGATATAACGTGTTCATTGCCACATAAAATGAGAGTTAAATTGGCATGAGCATTTACCGCACAAACGGCAGCAGGAATAGATGAACGGGGGCCGTAATCGCCCCCCATCATATCTAACGCTATGGTTAGATCTTTCAGCATATAAGTAATCTCTTATTTAGAAATTACTTGAACGCCTTTGTAGTAACCATCTGCAGTCACATGGTGACGACGATGAGTCTCACCAGATGTTTGATCTACAGTTAAAGTTGGACCACTGATCGCATCGTGTGAACGGCGCATGCCGCGTCTTGCACGAGACTTTTTGCTTTTTTGTACAGCCATAGTCTTCTCCTAAGAATCTTTCTTAAGTTGTTTCAAAATATCAAATGGATTAGGTTTATCATCTTCCGCCTTTAATACACCAAAGCTGGCAGGCTTTGCTGAATAACTGCATGAAGCTTCGTTGTGGGTAGCTACTAATGGAATTGCTAAAATTAGTTCGTCTTCAATTAAATTAAAAACGTTAACTTCACCATTTTCATCAAGCGCTACTTCATCGTAGTCTTCTGGAAAAATATCTAACTCTGTATCTTCACCTACTGGTGAATATGCAAAGTCTTGAACCAAATCCAACCCTAAATCACCATTACAACGTTGACAAATGACAGTAACGTGTGTGGACAAATTGCCTCTAATCACAGCGAAACCTTGATCATCGTTTTTGCAATGTATTTTTACCGCTATTTCACCTACTTCTTCCTGCACAACTTTCTCTAAACGAGTAAGTTTTTCAAGCGGTACAATTCCGTCATACTTTAAACGGTGCTGCGCTGCTTTGCCTGGATGAAGAGTGATGGGAATTTTCACCTTTTGCATAGGGGCTGCATCATATAGATAGTTAGTTTGTTAGTCAAAGTAAAAAACCATTTTTACTTGGTTTTTAACGTGTTTTACTCTCGGATCTGATTTATCCTAACTCAATCTGAATTATTGAAGGAAAACAGTCCGTGAAGCACCCACTTATTTTAGCGTCAAGCTCGCCTTTTAGGCAGTCTTTATTACAAAAATTTAATTTACCATTTGATACGTTTTCACCGGATGTTGACGAATCAGCACTTGAAGCCGAAACACCTACTGAACTGGTTAAGCGTTTAAGTGAATTAAAAGCCTCAGCAGCTAATAAACACTTTAACAAAGGGTTAGCTATTGGATCAGACCAAGTCGCTGTATTTAACAATCAAATTTTAGGTAAACCACATAATAAACAAAATGCCGTAAAACAACTAAATTTATTTAGCGGTAATACTGTAACATTTTTAACAGGGCTTTGTGTTTACGATATTGTAACTGGCACTAGAAAAACCTGCGTAGAACCTTTTAATGTGTCGTTTAAAACACTTAGTGACGCACAAATTAGTGCTTATTGCGATGCTGAGCAGCCTTATAACTGTGCTGGCAGCTTTAAGAGTGAAGGGTTGGGTATTTGTTTATTTGAAAAACTAAGCGGAGACGATCCTAATAGCTTAATTGGATTACCATTAATTAAACTCAGCCAACTACTGGCTGAGTTTGGTATTGATGTACTTACTGCTCAAACAAGTTCTAGTTAAATAAATTAACCAAGCAGAACCTGTTGCAATTGCAGATAATTACCTACTGTTGCAACAGGGCTAAACTTATTTAGCTGCTGTGCGTTATGTACACCCATTGTTACGCCAATTCTATCCATGCCAGCAGCTTTTGCCATAGTCATGTCTATTTGAGTGTCGCCAATCATTACAGCGTCTTGAGCGCTTATGCCAAGTTCTTCAAGTAATTGATACAACATATCTGGAGAGGGCTTTGATTGCGCGTCATCGCTTGTACGTGTCGCACTAAAAAAATGCCTCAATTGACTTTGTTCAAGCAAACGCTCTAACCCACCCCTACCTTTACCTGTTGCAACCGCTAAAACAATGCCCTGCTCTTTTAAGGCACCTAAAACGTTGACAACATTATCAAATACAGGAGTTGGCGTGGTATCAACACTATATTGGTGTTTATACCCTTTAATTAGCGCTTGGTGCTGCGCTACATTATCGGGAAATAAAACATCAATTGCTTTTTCAAGCGACATACCAATAATATTTTTAATTGCTAAATCACTAGGCGACACTAAATTAAGTGACTCAGCACTACTACGAATACAGTTAACTATTTTAGTGACTGAATCCATAACGGTACCGTCCCAATCAAAAATGACGAGCTTATATTTTTTAACTGGGGCTACTTTTATCACAGTTTTGCATCTCGTAATTTTAGTAATGTATTTTTAAGCGTTTTATCTAGCGGTGCTTCAATACGCATGGTTGTTTCGTTTTTAGGGTGATAAAAACTTAAATCATGTGCGTGTAAAAACAATCGGTTTAACCCAACTTTACGCATAGAATCGTCGAAACCCTGATCGCCATATTTGTCGTCGCATGCTATTGGGTGACCTTTACATTGCGTATGCACACGAATTTGGTGCGTACGCCCTGTAACAGGCGATGCTTGTACAAGTGAGCAATCGTTAAAACGTTCAAGTACTTTAAAACGAGTATGTGAAGGTTTTCCCTCAGTGTTATCTACGCGTACTACGCGCTCGCCCGATTTAAGTGTATTTTTACGCAACCCTTCGGTTACGTTTTTAGTTTTAGAATCCCACTGCCCTTCTACAAGTGCCCAGTAATTTTTTTCCATTGTTTTTTCGCGAAGTTGTTCATGCAATGCGGTTAACACCGAACGACGCTTCGCTATAAGTAAACAACCTGATGTATCACGGTCAAGCCTATGAACTAGCTCAAGGCTACGTTCCTCTGGGCGAAGTGCCCGCAAAGCTTCAATTAAGCCATAACTTAAACCACTGCCGCCATGAACAGCCATACCTGATGGTTTATTTATTACGATAAGGTATTTATCTTCAAATATAATATCGTTTTCAAGGCGAGTTACTTTGTCTAATTTTGATGGAACAAATTCTTCACGCTCAGCAACTCTGATAGGTGCAATACGAAGTACATCTTCAAGCTGTAGTTTATATACAGGCTTAATACGCTTTTTATTAACGCGTACCTCACCTTTGCGCAAAAGTTTATAAATAGCGCTTTTAGGCACCCCTTTTAAATGGGTAATAAGAAAGTTATCAATACGCTGACCTAAATGGTCTTCGTTGATCGTGACATAAGTTACTTGTAAGTCGTTTTTTTCTGACATTGCCTAATCACTAATTTAAGTAAAATAATTTAGTTGCTAACACTGTAATAATAGTGGGATAATCAGCAGCGCAAATATTTAGTATTTGCAAATAACAACGGTGCTTTTTAACACATTAAAACATTCGTGATGCACATTCTGGGTAGCCGATCATACAGATCCGAGTTAAGTTTTCCAAAGCTTTTATGCCTCCTCAGTTAACACGTGCGATCAATTAACGGCAATGCGCGTAATATATTGCTGGTTAAGTTTGAACATGAAACGATTTTTAACGTGCTAGAGAAAGCAATGAACAGATAATTTGTCTGATAGTGACGACGTAAAAAACGTCGTTCAGCACTAGCTCAATTATTGTAGTACCGTATAGCAGCTTATTTAGAACTAAAAAAATCTAATAAATAAGCGTTCATTAACATCGGCAGCGATTTTTGCTCTTAAAACGGATATTAGCGATACATCAGTATGTATTGCTCACCAACTTAATGAGCCCTACGCGCCTAATATGAATGATATTTAGTAAGATTAATATGACAGGCCGACTTCTGGGTAAAACTTGTAAACGTAGCTGAAAAGCCGACAGTTTTAGCACCATTAAGAATTTAATAGCGATAATAATCGCTATTGTTTGCCAGCATTTAAAATACTGCATACGAGAAACAGAGCCGTTCCGTTAAAGACCCAGTCGTGAGGCTGCACATTCTAAAAATAGGGACAACTGAACAGGCGAGAAAAACATCGTCATGTCAGCGACATAAATAAGTAGAGTAACAATATGAAACGTATGCTAATCAATGCAACGCAGCAAGAAGAAATGCGCGTAGCACTGGTTGATGGCCAGCGCCTTTATGATTTAGATATCGAAAGCCCAGGTCACGAACAGAAAAAAGCCAATATTTATAAAGGCAAAATCACTCGCATTGAACCATCTCTTGAAGCAGCATTTGTTGATTACGGTGCTGACCGCCATGGTTTCCTTCCTTTAAAAGAAATTGCCCGTACTTACTTCCCTGCAGGTTACACTTTTCATGGTCGCCCTAACATTCGCGACGTGATCAAAGAAGGTCAAGAAGTTATAGTACAAGTTGATAAAGAAGAGCGTGGCCAAAAAGGCGCTGCGTTAACTACTTTTATCAGTGTTGCTGGTAGCTACTTAGTACTTATGCCTAACAACCCACGTGCTGGCGGTATTTCTCGTCGCATTGAAGGTGATGAACGTACTGAACTTAAAGAAGCATTGGGTCGTTTAGAACTTCCTAAAGGTATGGGCTTAATTGTTCGTACAGCGGGTGTTGGTAAATCGTTTGAAGAATTAAACTACGATTTAAAAGCATTATTAGTACATTGGGAAGCAATTAGACAAGCAGCCGATAGTGCTAAAGCGCCATTTTTAATACACCAAGAAAGCAATGTAATATTCCGTGCGATACGCGATTATTTACGTCGTGATATTGGCGAAATTTTAATTGATAAACCACGTGTTTTTGAAGAAGCTAAAGCGCACATTGAGCGTTTTCGTCCTGACTTTATGAGCCGTGTTAAGCTTTATCAAGGCGACACTCCTTTATTTACGCATTACCAAATTGAAAGCCAAATTGAGTCTGCGTTCCAGCGTGAAGTACGCTTGCCTTCTGGTGGTTCAATTGTAATTGACCCAACTGAAGCACTAACGTCTATCGATATCAACTCGTCTAAAGCAACTAAAGGCGGCGATATTGAAGAAACAGCACTTAATACTAACTTAGAAGCAGCCGATGAGATTGCACGTCAATTACGTCTTCGTGACTTAGGTGGTTTAATTGTTATCGACTTTATCGATATGACGCCTCCACGTCATCAACGTGAAGTAGAAAATCGTTTAAAAGATGCTGCTCGTCCAGATCGTGCTCGTGTTCAAATTGGTAAAATTTCACGCTTTGGTTTACTTGAAATGTCGCGTCAGCGTTTGCGTCCTTCATTAGGTGAAGCAAGCCAAGGCCCATGCCCACGTTGTAGTGGCCAAGGTACTATTCGTTCAAACGAATCAATCGCGCTTTCTATTCTTCGTTTAATTGAAGAAGAAGCAATTAAAGACAACACAGCACAAGTAAATGCACAAGTGCCTGTTGCCGTTGCCGCTTATTTATTAAATGAGCAACGTCGTAGTGTTCATCGCATTGAAAAACATCATAAATGTGACGTAGTGATTATTCCTAATCAACATATGGAAACACCACATTACGAAGTTATGCGTTTACGTAAAGACGAAACACTTGAAACGGTAAGTTACGGACAAGTTGTTGCGCCAGAACCTGAAGCATTTGAGATGTCAAAATCACCAAGTGCACCAGTACGTGAAGAGCCAATGCTAAAAGGTGTTGTAATGCCTTCTACACCGGCTCCACAAGCAGCGCCTACACCAGTAGCTCAGCCAGTAGTAACAGAGACTAAAACTGAAGGTGGCTTGTTTGAAGCAATCACTAAATGGTTTAAATCGTTATTTGCAAGCGAAACAGTAGAAGAGAAAAAAGAAGCTGTAGAAAAAGAGCAGCAAGAAGCGCGTAATAACGCTCGCCGTGGTAACGATAATCGTCGTCGTAATAACAACCAACGTCGTCGTAATAATAACCCGCGCACTAATAAACCACGCAATGAGCGCCCTGCTGCTGAAGAGGAAGTTAAAACAGACTCACCAGCAGCAACAAGCACCGAGACGCAAGAGAGAAACGAGAACCGCAATAAGCGTCGTCGTAACCCTAACTCTCGTAAGCGCCCAGAGCATAAAAGCGAAGAAAAAGATCAAGTTAAAACTGAAGCCCCTGTAAAAGCAGAAGTAGAAGTAGAAACTGATTCTAAGCCAGCTCAAGCTGTAGAGCCTAAAGAGCAAAAGCCTAAGGTTCGCCGTCAACGTCGTAACATACGTAAAAAAGTACGTCTGCAAGATGAAAACGCTGAGCAAGCAAACTCAACAGAGCAAACACCTGAACAAGCGGTAGTTACTGACACTCCACAAGTTCAAGAGCAAGCACCTGTTGTAGAAAAGCAAACACAAGCTCCGGCAGAAAAAACAGCTCACATTAAAGAAGAGAAAGTTGACGTTGTTGATTCTAACGATGAAGCAGCAACTACTGAAGACGAGCAAGAGCAAACACGTACACGTTCACGCCGTTCTCCTCGTCATCTTCGTGCATCAGGTCAACGTCGTCGACGTCCTGAAGGTGAAGCAGAAGTTAAATCTGACGAAGCCCCTGCATTTGTTCCAGTTGCTGATCAAGCTGCTGCAGAATATGAAGCAGAGCTTAAAGCTAAATCTGAAGAAACACCTGTGGATGCAGCACAACAAGTTGAACAAGCCGTTGCAGTTGAAGACTTAGCAAAAGTTGAAGCTGTAGAAGAGCCAGCTAAAGTTGAAACGCCTGTAGTAACTGAAGAGCCAGCTAAAGTTGAAGCTCCAGTAGCAACTGAAGAGCCAGCTAAAGTTGAAACTCCAGTAGCAACTGAAGAGCCAGCTAAAGTTGAAACTCCTGTAGTAACTGAAGAGCCAGCTAAAGTTGAAGCTCCAGTAGCAACTGAAGAGCCAGCTAAAGTTGAAACGCCAGTAGTAACTGAAGAGCCAACTAAAGTTGAAACGCCAGTAGTGACTGAAGAGCCAGCTAAAGTTGAAGCGCCAGTAGTAACTGAAGAACCAGCTAAAGTTGAAACTCCAGTAGTAACTGAAGAACCAGCTAAAGTTGAAACTCCAGTAGTAACTGAAGAGCCAGCTAAAGTTGAAGCAAAAGTGAAAACTGAAAAATCAGCACCGCATGTTAAAACAGCGGTTACTCAAGGGTCTGCAAGTGCGCCAATGGCACAGCCTACTCCTGTAGCTGATAGCGAAGTAAAACACACATCTGTAGCAATGGCTCACGATAAACGTGAACTAGTGCCAGATAGTGGTTTACGTGCGGGTTCTATCAAACCTGCTGGTCGTGCAAGTTCTGCAATGACTAAAACATTGAGTGTTGATTAATAACTAACACTTATTTAAAAGCCCCGCTATTTAATAAATAGCGGGGCTTTTTTGTTTACATACTTTGAATAATTATTAAAGTTTCTTCACGCCCATAATAAGCGATTTGTTCACAAAGAGGTTAAAA
The DNA here is from genome assembly GCF_040309305.1 of Pseudoalteromonas sp. RB2-MNA-CIBAN-0110. Taxonomy (NCBI): domain Bacteria; kingdom Pseudomonadati; phylum Pseudomonadota; class Gammaproteobacteria; order Alteromonadales; family Pseudoalteromonadaceae; genus Pseudoalteromonas; species Pseudoalteromonas sp. RB2-MNA-CIBAN-0110. Next base: position 262,546 of record NZ_JBEOOQ010000003.1, read on the forward strand.
GACGCTGCGCTTTTAGAGGTAACAATAAAGCTAAATTGAAAAAGCTCCGCTAATAAACCATCGCTTGTGTTTTCTCATTTACTCCTCTTTCACTTCTCTTTGTGAAATAGATCTTTAAGTTGTTTTGTTAGCAAAGAAATTAAGTAAACAGAAGCGATGCTTCTCCCCCTGTGTCAGGATAGTTGTCGCCTCTAACTTTTAATAGAGGCAGATAAAATGAGACGTCGATTTACACAAGAATTTAAAGTTCACGCTGTTGAAAAAGCATTATCTCAATGTGATGATGTTCGCCTAGAAGATATTGCGTTTGATTTAGGCATCGGTTATTCAACCTTGCAACGATGGATCACGCTTGCTAAAAACCATGAACTTGAAACTAAAAATAATGGTAGTCACATGACAACAGAAAAACGCCCTCATGACTGGAGCTTAGAAGAAAGGCTTAACGCCATTATTGAATGTGCGAGTTTAGATGAAGCAGCTCTTAATGAATATTGCCGCGCTAAGGGGCTTTACCCGCATCATATTAAACAATGGAAGCAAGATTTTGCTAAAGGGCCTTCAACGAAGCCCGTAAAATCAGACAGTAAACAGCTCAAACAAGAAATTAAGCAGCTTCAAAAAGAGCTTAATCGTAAAGACAAAGCGTTAGCAGAAACAGCCGCCTTACTTGTACTCAAAAAAAAAGCAGATGCGCTTTGGGGTTTCAACGAGGACGATTAACCAGCTCAACTGAACGTCATGAACTGATAGAGCTCATTACCGACGCGCAGAAATCAGGGGCAAGGCAAGAAAAAGCATGTGAGTTACTTGGTCTAACGGCAAGAACAATTCAACGCTGGATTGAAGCTGATGATATGACAGATAAGCGAACAAGTACGATAAAGCGACCACCTAACAGGCTAACTGAATTAGAGCAACAGCGTATAATTAAGACGGTTAATTCAATAGAATATGGACATTTACCACCCAGCAAGATAGTCCCTAAACTATTGGATAAAGGTGTGTGGATAGC